>JAHOYW010000106.1 GCA_019038735.1 Victivallales bacterium
GTCAATCAATTGACAAAAAATGGAATCCGGAAATTCTTTCACGGATTCAGGTTTTAGTAATAACTATCTTTTAGATTGCAAATCAGTATATATTTTCAAAAATATTTATCGCGGAGCAAGCTGCTCCTGCGATTACTTTTTACATCAGCGAATGGGCATCTACATCAACATATACATCCAGCCCTTTGACGGGTTTGGAGCGTAATACCATGCGCCTTAACTGCTCTTGTAGTTTCTGCATCTTTTTACCGCGGAAAATTATCATATAACGATACTTCCCCTTGATGCGTTCAATCGCTGCCGGAGCAGGTTCGGTGACTATTACTTCCTTGTGGCATAAAGGACGGACATACTCCATAAAATCAAGTGCGTACTGTCGGCACTCGGGCAAATTTTCAGAACGAAAAACCACCGTTACCAAGTGTCCGTCCGGCGGATACAGCAACATTTCACGCATTTCCATATCGTATTTATAGAAATTGATAAAATCGTGATTGACTGCGTATTTTATGGTTTCATTTTCAGGGTTATAAGTTTGTACAAGAACCTCACCGCTAATATCGCCACGCCCTGCCCTGCCGGCAACCTGCGTCAAAAGCTGAAAAGTACGTTCGCCTGAACGAAAATCAGGAATATACAGAGCTTGATCGGCATTAAGTACACCCACCAGAGTAACATTGGGAAAATGCAAGCCCTTGGCAATCATCTGCGTGCCGATCAGAATATCCAGATCTCCACGTTTAAATTGACTCAAAACTTTTTCGTATGAACTGGCTTTGCGCATTGTATCCGAATCCATCCGCGCGATTCGAGCCTGTGGAAAAATCCCTTTCGCCATGTTTTCTATTTTTTCCGTACCGGTACCGCTATAGCGAATTTCTTCGGAATTGCATTTAGGACAGCGATGATAAGCCCGAATCACATCACCGCATAAATGACATGCCAAACTCTCACGGTTTTTGTGGTAAGTATAGGCGATTGAACATGAATCGCATTCCGCGACAAATCCGCAGACATCACACATCATCTGCCGCGCGTAACCTCGGCGGTTCAAAAACAAAATAGTTTGTTCTCCCGCGTTTAAACGGTCTCTTATCGCATGAATCAACATTTTTGAAATAAGATTACTTTGCCCTTTTTCCGAAGTTCCGAGGCGTTGATCCACAAGTTTTACCAGCGGCAGAGAACAGTCATCAACTCGTTTAAAAAGTTCAACTAAAACGTATTTCCCCTGCTTCGCGTTGTAATATGATTCAAAAGATGGCGTTGCAGAACCAAGGAGAACAACCGCATTTTCTATTTTTCCGCGCATCACCGCGAGATCCCGGGCGTGATAGCGTGGAGATTCACTTTGTTTGTAAGTACTTTCATGTTCCTCATCCACTACAATCAAGCCTAAATTGCGAAAAGGAGCGAACAAAGCCGAGCGTGCTCCGACAACTATTTTCACTAAGCCGTCATTGATTTTACTCCATTCGTCAAAACGTTCTCTTTCAGTCAAGCGACTGTGCAGAACGCTGACCAAATCCCCGAATCTAGCACGAAAACGTTGAACTGTCTGTGGGGTAAGCGAAATTTCAGGCACTAGAACAATCGCTTCCTTACCCATATCCAGAATCCGTGCGATAGATTGTAAATATACTTCCGTTTTGCCGGAGCTGGTTATTCCGTGAATCAAGACCACATGTTTTTCTTCGTGGTCCTCAATAATTTCACAAATTGTTTCCAAAGCTTGTGCTTGTTCAGGATTCGGGGTCAATGGCTTAGTCCTGATAATCGTAATATCAGCAAAAGGATCACGCCGCACGACTCTTTTTTCTTCACTAATGAGATTTTTCTTTAGTAAAGCATTAATTGGAGACATCTTGACTCCCGCTCCGTGCATGAGTTGTTCCTGCGCTACACTCTGGCTGGTCAGGAGAAACTTCAAAACACTTAGTTGTCCGGCTGTACGTTTTTTATCCGCGTGTTCAATAACAAATTTTTCAGCTTCTTCGGGATCAATTATAGAGAACATACGCAAAGTTCTGTGTTTAACCTTGCCGCTACGCACCGCACTAGGCAAAAGTGCCCGTACAGCTTTTTCACGCGAACAGCAATAATACTCCGCCATCCAGCGACCTAACTCGAGCAGTTTTACGGGGATACGCGAATGTCTTTCAGCGATTGACGTAATTGCTTTCAGTGGTTTATCGTAATCAGTTTCAGCAACAATATTGAGCACATATCCCCGGCGTTTACCGCGTCCGAAAGGAACATGCACCTGTACGCCGATATGCACTTGTCCCTTCAATTCCTCAGGAATCAAATAGTCAAATGCCTTATCCAGCGACAGATCTATTATTACTTTAGCTACGTTCATATTTTCCCAGTCTTTTAAATATACAGTCCAGAATTAATCTGGTCGTGGTCTCGCGGCGACTTTGCGCAGGCTGAGCCTGAGCAAAGCGAAAGGCAAACGCGAGTCGACTGTCTCCAACAGTCGAAACTTAAGTGGCAAAGCCACGCAAATAGACCAAATCAATTCTCGAAAAGCGAAGCTTTTAAAAAATGAGCAAAGCGACTTTTTGAAAAGATGTGAGCGATCGAGCCGATTTAGGCTAAACCCGACGCTACTTAAAAGCCGAATTCTTATGTTTTGTTCTATAATCTCTCAAATAGTATAAGAATGTGATAATAGTTATAGCAATGCAAGCTATAAGAATAATGGATGAGAGATATGCTGAATATTTAACAATAGGATGCGGAAAACATGAATTTTCTGTGGGATTTGCAATATAAAAACAATCCCATATGAAATATCCAAATTTCTCTAAAATTTCTCTGCTTCTGTGTTCGTTTATTATTAACGCCAAAATACTGAATAATAT
>JAHOYW010000195.1 GCA_019038735.1 Victivallales bacterium
CATCCATTCTGTAGCTGCTTGTAGGTCCCGCGCTGCCAATTGGCTTGCCGGGTTTAGCTGGACTTGGACCGACAAAGTAAATAACTTGATCTTTTAGGTCTACGGGTAATTCTTTGCCCGCATCCAGTAATTCACAAAGTCTTTTATGGGCGGCATCACGTCCAGTGTAGATGATTCCCGAAAGCAAAACTTGATCGCCTGCTTGGAGTTTGTCTACTGTTTCAGCCGACATTGGTGTTGTCAATTTTATCATAATAGTATATCCTTTTCAGCGATTCTAACAAAACTCGAACGCTCCATGCTTATAAAACAATCGCTACGCTTGTTTTAAAAGCCTCGCTTTTCGAGAGCGGTACTTTACAAGGCGCGGGAAACCGCGCCGAATTTCACTCGTTGGAGACGAGCGACCAGCGCTTTCCGCCGCTGGATCACGGACCGGAGGTCAATCCGGTTTTTTTATATTTCAAACTCCGCGTGTCTGGCGGCGTGACAGTTTAGATTTACTGCTAGTGGCAAAGAGGCGATATGACATGGAAAATGCTCTATATGCACCGCTAATGCTGTTGTTTTGCCGCCTAATCCTTGCGGACCTATATTCGAGGCGTTGATTTTTTCGAGAATTTCTTTTTCCATTATCGCGTAGTTTTCGTCTTTATTGACAGAACCTACTTCACGCAGTAAGGCTTTTTTAGCTAAAAATGCGGCTTTTTCAAAATTTCCTCCCACCCCTACCCCGACTATTGTTGGCGGACATGGATTTCCTCCGGCATTTACTACAGCGTCAACGACTGTTTCTATTACACCATGACGACCATCTGAAGGTTTGAGCATTTTTATTTGACTCATATTCTCAGAACCGCCACCTTTGGGTGCAATAATTACTTTTAAATTTGTTCCTTTGACCAAGAGCAAGTGAATAATTGGCGGAGTGTTGTCTCCTGTATTTTTACGTCCGAATATAGGATCTAAAACAATTGACTTACGCAAATACCCTTCTTTGTAGCCTTTCGCCGTGCCAGCCTCGATAGCATCATAAATACTGCCGCCTTCAATGCTGACATCTTCGCCCATTTCAACAAAGTAAACCGCAAAGCCTGTATCTTGACAAATCGGTACACGTTCTTTGCTGGCGATATCAGCATTTGCCAGATATTGGCGCAAAAACTCTTTGCCGCGCTCGGAATTTTCCTGCTCAAGGCATTCTTTAATACGATTCAGAACGTCTTCAGGTAAATCATAAGCCGCTTTCAGACAAATTGCCACGACTTCGTTTACTATTTGTTCAAAAGGAATTTTACGCATTATTTTTAACCTGTTTTTTCTTGGTCGTTTTTCGTTTTGTTTTGGCTTTTTTGGGTATTTCTTCATCAAGTTCAGGGAAAAATAATAATTTTTGTTTATCCAGTTTTATATTAATTCCCTTGGCTTTTTTGAAATAACCCTTAATAAGCTCTTCCGCCAGCGGATCTTCCATATATCTTTCCACGGCACGGCGCAAAGGACGCGCTCCGTATTCAGGTTTATAGCCTTTTTCGATGAGGAAATTCTTGACCGCTTCATCAATAACCAAGTACAGATCTTTATGCTTCAACCGGTCACGGACTTTATCTATTTCAATATCAATAATCTTCAAGAGATCACTACGAGTGAGGCGATGAAAAACAATGACATCATCAACACGATTGATGAATTCCGGCTTGAAATGCTTTTTAGCAATACCAAGCAGGGTTTCACGAGTTTTTGCTTTGTCCATTTCTTTAGTGGCATTAAATCCCATACTGCCGCCTTTAACCAACTGTTCAGCTCCAACATTACTGGTCATAATAACAATAGTATTGCGGAAATCAATACGTCTTCCCAGCGAATCAGTAAGTTTTCCCTCTTCGAGCACCTGCAAAAGCATGTGAATCACATCTGGATGAGCTTTTTCTATTTCATCAAAAAGCACTACTGAATAAGGACGTCGCCGGACTTTTTCTGTCAGCTCTCCGCCTTCGCCGTGACCGATATATCCCGGAGGTGATCCCACTAGACGGCTGACATTAAATTTTTCCATATATTCAGACATATCTATTTGTATAAGTGCGTCCTGATCGCCAAACATAAACTCTGTCAGAGCTTTTGCCAGCAGGGTTTTCCCCACGCCGGTAGGTCCGAGGAATATAAATGAACCGATTGGTCTTGCCGGATTTTTCAAGTCAGCTCGTGAACGGCGCAGGGCTCGTGAAATAACTTGGACAGCCTCATTTTGACCGACAACGATTTTTTCCAAATCTTTTTCCATACGAAGAAGTCTTTTGCTTTCGCCTTCTTCCATTTGTTGAACAGGTACGCCGGTAAGTTTTGCGACAATCTCAGCGATTTTTGTAGTGTCAATAGTCGGGATACGGCTGTCTTTTTCATTATTCCAGCTAGTTTTTAAATCAGCAATTTTTTCTTTAAGATTACGTTCTTTATCTCGTATTGATGCTGCTTGCTCAAATTTCTGTTTACTGACCGCAGCCAGCTTCTTTTTGTCGAGAGCGGATAAATCTTTTTCCAGTTTTGAGGTATCCAGGGGCGGATTGACATTGAAAATTCTAGCACGAGCACCAGCTTCATCCATAACGTCAATAGCTTTATCCGGCAGAAAACGCCCAGTTATATAGCGATCTGAAAGCCTTGCTGCCGCGAGAAGAGCCGGTTTGGTGTATTTTACATTATGATGTTTTTCATAAGTATCTTTCAAGCCGTCAAGAATTTCGACAGTATCTTCAACTGATGGCGGATTGACTATGATTGACTGGAAGCGACGTTCCAATGCTGAATCTTTTTCGATACCTTTAC
>JAHOYW010000007.1 GCA_019038735.1 Victivallales bacterium
TAAATCTCTCTCTTCTTTTTGTTGGATGGGTCTATAATAGAAAGCGAATTGGTATTAGTTGCTTATTGATTATGGGATGGTATTGGAGAAAACGAGAGAAACGTTGCCTAGCGGCAGCGGCAATATGTGGTATCGTTTTCTTGAGCAGTTCGGCGTGGATTCTATTTGCTGCTTTTATCATACTGTTGTTATGGACTGCTATTAATTGGATATTGGATATTATTGCGGTAAAATCAAACAGCAAACCGTAATTATAGATATTTTCAAAAATTTATTCATTTTTCACCCTGGCTATAGTGCATTTATAAGGATGTGCAAAAGGCGTTTTTCGATATATTTTAAGACCTCTGAAAGCTGAAGTGTTAAGTCAAGTGAATTGCGTTTGATGAATGCTTTCCACTGAATATTTTTGCTTCCATCTTCGATAAATCCAGCGCTAAAGGCAACTGGAGTATCTTTTGGGATAGCAATCTTTCGACGTTCAAATGTAGCTTTTATAGCAGAGGATAGTTCTTTATCCGAAAAGTCCATGTGCTTAAGAAGTATATAAAGATCATAAAAGTCTTTCATTCGGCTGTTACGATAACCAAGCACCACTAAGGCATTGAGTTTTTCGGCGATTACTGTCGCTGGCTGGTATGCTCTTATTTTTGCAGGAGGGAAGTCGAGAATTTTCGGATATTCCACCATTTCCGGTTCAGGGACTATGGCATCACCAAAGCCAACATCAACTTGAATCGGAATCCGTGCTTTTCCCAAATATCCCATAAGCTTAATGCGTATTCCATGATATTCCTGGTCTTCTCGAATATCTTCACTGAGGATACTATCTGGATCAAAACGAAGACCATCATCAGCATATTCCACCTTAGATGCTTGAGTAAAAATATCTTTCAAGCGTTCATGGCTAGAAACTCCAAAGCCAAGCAAATCCATATCACGGGTCGAACGGCGCGGAACTTGTTCCCAAAGAGAAAACAACATGGCTCCCTTAAGTACAAAAAGACTAATATTGCCCGAAAGTTCAAGTCGATACAACAAACGTCCCAAAGCGTATTTAATCAGGATATTATTCAATGGTTCACTTGTTTTATCCTGCAAATTGCGCAGTTTTTGGTGAACCGATATAATTGTTCCTTGTTCCATTAAACAGTCTCCATGTAAGGGCGCATAACTTTTGTAATTCGACAACGACGGGCATATTCCCAAATTTCATCGCTAGTGGCTTGCTTTTGTTGTAGAGTATCACGCAGTGCAGCAACGGCAATATCAGATCCTATTTTATTTCTGAATCGAAAGCAGTCTACAACGGTCTTAGCTGGATTGTAAACTCTTATTGTAACTCCGTCTTCTTTGAAAGTTTTTATCCCTGCAGAAAAGTTTTCTCCAGATAATTGAATTATCCGTACCGGAATCTTTAACTTACGTGGATAATTACTGCCTTTTTCAATTGCCACCCAGGTTTCGTGTGGCATCTGGGAAGTCAGTTCATGAAACTGTAGAGCAGAAAGCAGGCATATTACTCCATTAGGAATATTTAGAGCAACTTCAGCAAAGGTTTCGTAAACAGAGATATAATCAGGAAGCACGTAAACCCCACGCGATATTCGTCGTAGCATTCCCTTATTTGACATATAACAAAGTAGACTAGGAGCAATACCAGCTTTAGTCAAGCTTGTCGCTGATATCGTTCCTTGTTCTTTTGCCATTCTTTTTATTGTATTAACGTGAGTATGCATTTTAAATCCATTTAAGTTTACTCATACAGTATACATCGAGTGTGAGATTTTTTCAATACAACTTCTAATTATTTTTTATGTCCGTTTTATTTTAATCGAAGCAATATTTGATAAAATGATAGTAAAAAAGTTGATTTTGAGGCGTGAAATAATTTTGTGTTTTAGATAAATCATTAATAATTAAAAGATTATATAGGAATAAGCATGTAGTATGACCCAGAGACAAATATAGAATATACGAAAGTTTGCTTGTCTTTTTTTTGAAAAAATGTTTAAGTTAGGGTATGGTAAGTTTAGAATGAGATAACAAATTGTAGTTCAAAAGAGGAACATCATGTCAGCAAAAAAAACAAAAATAGATAAGCCCAAAAAAGAATGGAATTGGGAAGCTATTCAGATTAAGACAAATGTTTTGCAAAACATTATAGTTGTATTCACTGCAATCATAGGTATATGGTGGGCTCTTGTAGTATTTTATGCAGAAGGGAAAAATATTACTGCCGTAAATATTTCAATTGTCGCAAAACAACTAAAAGTAAAAGGTTCGAATATTCTTGGAATATCTGTTAATATTACTGGGGCTCACCGTCTAAGCTATAAATACGACTTTCGTAAATCTTACCTTGCGGTTATAAAAGTCACACCCAAGGGGCTTGCTAATCATGACTTTCAGGAATTCACATTAGTTAAGCCAAAAGATGTTGTTCTTCACAAAGACAATACAATTTTTATACAAACTAGTCAAAACAATGACATAACCTCCATGTATAAAATTCATTTCCCTTTTATAGTATCTGTTTCTGAGCCAGGTATTTATTTTATTGCATTTATAATGCCCTCTTCTGGCGAATTAAATGCAAAAACTAATATTTCATCTAAATCATTCTCTGGAACAACAAAATCAATATATATAAATGTTTTAGACCAAAATGAAAGAAATTAAAATTGCTAATCGCAGAGAATAATATGAAAAATTATTATAAAACTGGATATATCGTAAACAAAAAAGCTTTGCCTGATAAGTTTCCTACCCATGCGCACGAACCAACTTTTTGGGAAAGTCTAGGTCGTGCTG
>JAHOYW010000290.1 GCA_019038735.1 Victivallales bacterium
AACAAAAAGTTAGGTGAAGAAAATAAAAGAAAAACCCCACAGATTTAACACCCCAGGTCAGACTCCATCTTGCGGTTAGATTTATACATGAGTTTTTAGAGGATAAAAAAATAATTAAATTTATTGGACAATTATTATTTTCAAGGTATATTAATGGTTCTGGAATTCCGCGCAAAAAATTTCAGATTAGTTGTTTTATTTATAAAAATCAGTTTTTTTAGGAGAATGGACACAATGGCAGAAGTAACTTTAAAAGATTTAGCAAAAGTTTATCCTGGTAACGTTAAGGCTGTAAAGAATATTGAGCTTGAAATTCAAGATCGTGAATTTATGGTTTTAGTAGGACCGTCAGGCTGTGGAAAATCTACAACTTTACGCATGATTGCAGGTTTGGAAGAAATCACCGAGGGCAGTGTTTCTATTGGTGATCGTATTGTAAATGACGTCCCTCCTAAAGACCGTGATATCGCTATGGTATTCCAGAACTACGCATTATATCCTCACATGACTGTTTATGACAACATGGCTTTTGGATTGAAATTACGTAAATTTAAAAAAGCTGATATTCGCAAACGGGTTATGGATGCTGCCAGTATTCTGGGAATTGAAGACTTTCTCGAACGCCGTCCGAAACAGCTTTCCGGTGGACAACGTCAACGTGTTGCGGTAGGTCGCGCAATTGTCCGTAAACCTGAAGCTTTCCTGTTTGATGAGCCGCTTTCAAATCTTGACGCTAAAATGCGTGTTCAGATGCGTGCTGAAATCAGCAAACTGCATACACAACTTGAAACAACAATGATTTACGTTACACATGACCAGACAGAAGCAATGACTATGGGTGATCGTATTTGCGTGATGAAAGATGGTGATATTCAGCAAGTTGCCGACCCTATCACTCTTTATGACAGCCCTGCTAACTTATTTGTAGCTAGTTTTATTGGTACTCCTCCAATGAATTTCTTTCACGGAACTATTGAACAGCAAAGCGATGGTCTATTTTTCAAGGAAGAAACTTTTACAATCAAAATATTAGATGAATGGAAAGAAAAATTAACTCCTTTCGTTGGTAAAAAAATAACTTTCGGTATTCGTCCTGAGGACATCTGCTGGGCTAAAGCCGGTGATGACCAGTTCCCGAAAGTAAAAGCTGAGATTGAAGTTATCGAGCCAATGGGTTCTGAAACTTATCTTTATGTGAATACTGGTGTCCATTCATTTATCGCACGTGTTGAGGCTCAACGCCGCTTTAAAGTTGGTGAAACAATCGAATTACCGTTCTTCCTGCCTAAAGCACATCTTTTCTGCGGAGAGACAGAGGACATAATAATTTAATAGAATTAAATAGTAATAAAATCTTCGGGGCGGGGTTAGATTCCCCACCGGCGGTAAAAGTCCGCGAATCCTTTAGGATTGACATGGTGAAATTCCATGACCGACAGTAAAGTCTGGATACGAGAAGATTTCAAGTGATGAATTAAAGTCATTTGAATTTGTATATTTGCCCTGAAAATATTATTTTCAGGGCTTTTTTTATTTACAAAAACGAGGTAAAACAATGTCAGTAAAATTTGATACAGTTGAAGAAGTTATCGCCGCGATAAAAGCTGGCGAAATGGTTTTGGTAACTGACGATGAAAATCGTGAGAATGAAGGAGATTTGATTGTCGCGGCGGCAAAAGCAACACCGGAAGTAATCAACTTCATGGCAACTCACGCCAAAGGCTTAATCTGTGTGCCGTTGAGTGAGGAAATCACTTCCCGTTTAAACTTAAGCAACATGGCTTCCGACAAGGATGAATTCGGGACGGCTTTTACCGAAAGTGTCGATGTTATCGAAGGAACAAGTACTGGAATCTCAGCTTTTGACCGCGCTAAAACAGTCGCGGCTTTGATTGATCCAAGTTCTAAAGGAGAAGATTTTTGTTCTCCTGGGCATCTGTTCCCATTACTTGCCCGTTCCGGCGGAGTATTACGCCGCACCGGACATACGGAAGCGGCAGTTGACATAGCTCGGATGGCCGGTTTTTCGCCAGCTGGAGTTATTTGCGAGATAATGAACGATGATGGTTCAATGGCACGAGTGCCTGAACTGGACAAGTTCCGTAAAAAACATAATCTAAAGTGGTGTTCCGTGGCTGATTTGGTTGCTTACCGCCGCCGCAGTGAAATGCTTATTACGCGCGGAGAGACGGCAAAACTTCCAACGATGTTCGGAGATTTCAATGTCGTTGCCTATAAATCCAAGGTTGATGAATTCGAACATGTCGCATTAGTCTATGGCGACATTAAAGATAAAGAAAATGTTTTAGTCAGGGTTCATAGTGAATGTTTGACTGGTGATGTTTTCGGTAGCATGCGTTGCGACTGTGGCGATCAGCTTCACAGCGCGATGCGTCAGATAGTTGAAAATGGTTCAGGAGTAATTATCTATCTGCGTCAAGAAGGGCGCGGTATTGGTTTATTCAACAAAATCCATGCCTATAAATTACAGGATGAAGGTTGCGACACTGTTGAAGCCAACGAAAAACTTGGGTTCGCGTCAGATTTGCGTGAATACGGAATCGGTGTTCAAATGCTCATCGATCTCGGTATAAAATCCGTTCGTCTTTTGACCAATAATCCCCGCAAACTCATCGGGTTTTCGGGTTATAAATTAAAAATCGCAGAACGTGTACCTTTGATAATTACGCCACAGGAACATAATGAATATTATTTAAAAACCAAGAAAGACAGAATGGAACACATGTTTTAAATTGAAAATATTTTTTAAAGTATTAAACTATAACAG
>JAHOYW010000365.1 GCA_019038735.1 Victivallales bacterium
CAACACGATATAAGTGCTGAAATACTTAAAAGACTCAACCGCGGACAGCCAGATGCTGACGCGCAAAGAGATAAGGGTTCCAGCCTGCGTTAAAAAAACAAAAAAAGGAAACTTATGAAACAGCTTACAGCTCATGAAATTACGGAAAAAGTAGGTGGAAAATTAATTGGTGATCCAAATACTGTTATTACTGGCGCATCATCATTGGAAATCGCAAAACAAAATGAAGTCACTTTCCTCGGAAGTAAAAGATACCTTCCTCAACTTGAAGGATCACAAGCTGGTCTTATTTTGGTTAATGAAGAAATGGAAGCAGAAATCTCTGGCGGATACAATCTTGTTGTTTGTGAAAATGTTGATATAGCTTTTTCTGAAATGCTGCTTGTTTTTGCGCCGGAAGAAATTTCTTACGCTCCCGGAATTCATCCCTCAGCAGTAGTCGATTCGAGCGTTTCACTGGGACAAAATGTTTATGTCGGAGCTAATGCGGTAATCGAAGCAAATTCAGTAATCGGTGATAATACCAGTATCGGCGCAGGTACTTTTATCGGACAGGAAGTTACAATCGGACAGGCAAATAAAATTGCGCCGAATGTTACAATCATGCACCGCTGTATCATTGGACATCAAAATATTCTGCATCCGGGTGTTGTTATCGGAGCTGATGGCTTTGGCTTCGTTCCCGGACCTCAAGGATTAGTTAAAGTCGCGCAAACAGGAATCGTGCAGATTGATAATGATGTGGAAATCGGCGCGAATACTACCATTGATCGGGCGCGTTTCGAAAAAACCTGGATTAAAAGCAATGTAAAAATAGACGATCAAGTTATGGTCGCGCATAATGTGGAAGTCGGTGAATCCACAGTATTAGTAGCGCAGGTCGGCATAGCCGGAAGCGCGAAAATTGGACGCGGCGTAATGCTGGGAGCAAAAGCCGGAGTCAATGGACATATTACTGTCGGTGACGGCGTTAAGGTCGCGGCAACTTCAAATATCCACAAAAGCGTAGATCCGGGAAAAACTGTTCTAGGCACGCCGGCTGAATCACAACGTGAATTCATGTATCGTTATTCATTACCTAAAAAAATCAAACGCCTGACTGATAAACTTGATGCTCTGAAAAAAGAAATACAAGAGCTCAAGAATAAGTAGTTTTCGGCAATCAGCATATTATTTGAGTGTAAAATGATATACACAAACTTAAAAATAACTAAGCCATTGAGTTTATGCTCTTTGACTTTAATAATGCTTTTCGCTTGTACTTTTGCGTCTTTCGCTAATTCCGAGAAGGAAAAATCAGATACCTTAAGACAAAAAGCTAAACAGAATGATGTTGAAGCGCAACTGCAACTCGCAAATCAGTATTTTTACGGTAGCAAGCGCAAACAAAACTATACCCTTGCCGTTCATTGGTTCCGTAAGGCGGCCAAACAAAACTGCCCGGATGCCCAATATAATCTCGCGACTTGCATTCAGTACGGGCTCGGTATTAAAAGAAATCAATATCAAGCTTTTGTGTGGTATGGAAAGGCTGCGAAAAATGGCTCAAAACCAGCAAAATACAGTCTCGCGATATGTTATTTAAAAGGCATTCCAGCAGTAACTAAAGGAGAAAAAAGTCCTGAAGTTCAACCTGATTACCGCCGTGCAAAAAAGATTATGACAGCCTTAGCAGTCAACAAATATGTCCCCGCAATTCGACAAGTCGCTGTTATGATACTGAAAAATCCATTGGGCACTCCAGGGGAAAAAGAAAAAAATCAAGCTTTTAGATTATTTAAATTAGCGGCTTCTCTCGGAGATTCTATTGCTGTATCCAAACTTGCCGATTGTTTCTATTACGGTATAGGTTGTCCGAAAGATAAAACTAAGATGCTTTATTATCTAAATAAAGCAGTCAAGGAGAATAATGCGGAAGCCATTGGTAAGCTTGGCTATTGTTATCAATATGGTCAAGGTGTGGAGAGAGATGCAAATAAGGCTTTTTCTTTATTCAAGCGAGCTGCCAAGCTGGGTTTAGCAATGGCGCAGGTAAAGATGGGTGAATATTATTTTGAGGGAAAACATGTAGAAAAAAATTTCAAAACAGGAATTCAATACTATCGTCTAGCGGCGGCGCAAAATAATAGTTTTGCAATTTTTAAACTAGGCGTACTTTATAGCGAAGGTATTGGACTCAAAAAAGATGAGCGTAAAGGCGTAAAATATTTCTTAAAATCCGCACAGTTGGGAAATGTGCATGCGCAGTTTAATTTGGCATGTTTTTTTCAGAGTGGGAAATTGATTCAAAAAAATCCGCGTGCGGCATTTTTCTGGTTCGGACAAGCGGCGGCACAAAATGATCCACGTGCTCAACGACGTCTGGCTTTATGTTATTTCCGTGGTATCGGAACCCGGCAAAATGAGAAACTAGGAATAAAATGGCTGGAAAAAGCCGCCAAAAACGGCGATAGAGAAGCTATGAAATTACTTTCTCCTTAGAAAGTACAATTTCTGACTTGCGAAAGTATTTTTTGGAGTTACATTTAGACTTCTCATTTACCTTTGCGGAGAGATGGCCGAGTGGTCGAAGGCGCAGCATTGGAAATGCTGTGTAGGGGCAACTCTACCGAGGGTTCGAATCCCTCTCTCTCCGCCAATTCTTTCTTTGTAAACTGTTTATAATCAATTTGTTACTACTTATTTTAACATTGGCAAGTGTCTACTTTGTGTCCTCTTTTGGCTTAGTTCTTTCTGTTTCTACATGATTTTTGACAGCTCTAATGGGTTATGAT
>JAHOYW010000066.1 GCA_019038735.1 Victivallales bacterium
TTTCCCTCCTGGTTAATGTTTAAATATTGTATTATATTATATTTTCTATTCAAAATAAAATACCTGTAACAGAGATGACTAAAGCTCAGGCAAGCTCCGCCCCGTTACTTTCAGCATTTTAATTCATTTTATAGATTAATTATGTGATAAAGCAACAAGCAATTAATGATCAATCATAGCTTTCAAAAATGCTATATATTACTATATCTTTAATTAATAAATATTCAACAAAATATAGCTCTCATTTTAGTTTGAAATCTCAAACAATATTATTAGAGTTTTCCGGCGAGCATTTTTTGTGGATTATCTTCAAAAATATTTTTTTCAAAGTCAGTTCCATAGTGTCTGGCAATATATTTTCGGCAAGATGGAATCTGTCCATTATAATCTTTTAGCGAATGAGCATCTGAAGCGATAAAATGGCAAAGTCCTTTCTTAATCATAGTCTTGGCAAATCTACGTACTTTCCTTCCGTAGTCTCCTCTAAAGCTACCGGCATTAAGCTGAAAATAGATATTGGCATCTGCCAGATCTTTCAACACTGGCAAATCGTCCTTACAAAATAAACGTTCGGGGTGAGCAATTATGATTTTATAGCCTTTGCTTTGCCAGTTGAATAATAAATTTAGAGCTATATGCGAGATAAAAGGCAAACAAAAATCAACAAGTACAAACTTGTTTTTCCCGCCAAGTGTAATCAGCTCATCCTGCATACTCAAATGAGAAAAATCATATTCACAACCAGAAAATAATTCAATATTAAATTTAGCCGCTTTCGGGCGAAGTTTTTCGATTTTCTCCTGAATTTCTTCAGCTATACCTGAAGAAAAATGCGGACTAAGAATGATAGAACTGACTCCATCCTTTTCTGCGGCTTCAAGCATAGCAATAGATGATTCAAAAGATTGTGAACCATCATCAATATCATAAAGCAAATGACTGTGAATATCTATCATGTTATTTAAACCATTTAATGAACTATACTGCTGTTCCTATTCCTTATCCATTTCAGGAGCTTTGACAAACATTCTCCAGGGAAAACGAATATACCATTTTTTTTCAAATGCTTGAAACACTCCAATCCGGCGTTTACCGAGAAAAAGTTGAAACTCAATGCCTTTAGGACGTTTAAATTTGCGAACTTCAGTCTTAAACAAGCAAGCGGCAGGATAAAAAATAATTAAATCAGCAACAGCAGAGTAAATCGGATACAGATATTTTCGCTTTAAAAAACTAGCTTTTTTTTGCAAAATTCTCAATAGATGTAAAATTATACTGTATTTAGCAATAACAATATGTCGTGAGCCGCGTTGGATAGCGACAACTTTCAATGGATGATGTTCAGGTCTGACCCGGTATGGATCTGTCCAGACATTATTATCGCCACGTGTAATCAAGCCGTCTGCGTCGTGTCCGCTAATACGATGAATAATATTCAAGCGAATGCTTTCCGGGCTGTTGTAAATAATTATATCCCCCCGCTGCAAATCGTCAAAGATGACTTCTTCGGTCTCAATTTTATCGCCGGGCATCAATGTAGGCTTCATGCTTGGTCCATTGCAGATAATATCCATTGCCTATTTCTCCTCAAGTTGAAAAAGCCTGCGATATTCAGGAGAAGTATCAACTAATTCCGCATGTGGAGCGAATCCGTTGATTTGACCGGAAACAATAAACATTGATTTATCACAAAACTTTGCAAGAAGCGGATCATGAGTAATAATAAATACTGTCCTGCCGGAGATTACTGAACTCAGATTTTCAAGCAAACTATGTGTAGTCTCATTGTCAAGTTCTGCCGTAGGTTCGTCAAAAATAAAGATGTCCGGATCTGAAATCAAGGCTCTGGCAAGCGCCAAACGCTTCTTTTGTCCGATTGAAAGATTTGCGCCCTTATCATTAAGCACAAAATTGATTCCATCCTCCAATTTTAATATAAACTGTTCCAGCCCGGCACAGCGGAGTGCCCAGGTGATTTCTTCATCACTCGCGTTTACATTATTCATGCGAATATTTTCAGCGATAGTAGCGGTAAAAAGCTCAGCTTCCTGCGATACATAAGCTATTCGCCGTCTAAACTGTTTTAAATCATATATGCCGACATCTTCCCCGTTAAATAGAATGCTCCCCTGTTTTGGAATATAAAAACGCATCAGCAGGGAAATCAAGCTTGATTTACCTGTGCCGCTCTCGCCGCAGACCGCTATTTTTTGACCGGGTTCAACCTTGAATGACAGTGATTTTAAAATCTCATCATCGCTGTTGTATTCAAAAGAAACATCATCAAAAATAATCTCTCCATTCAACTTATCCACATCCCTGCCCCCGGGCTTGTATTCAGGTGTGATTGAATAAAACTGAGAAAGACGCTTGAGAGAAGCAAGGGAATTCTGATATTGAATATTTGCATGTGCCAGAGAACGTATCGGCGAAAAAACAAAGCCCATGTATGCCTGTGCTGCAATCAATGATCCCAGAGTCCACTCTCCGTTTATTATCCATATTCCACCAAATATCAGCAATAGAAAAGCTGCTATTTGAGGAAAAAAATTAACTATAATCTGATAAACACTGCGCAAAGCGTGCTGTTCAGTATTCAAACCGAAAATTTTCCGATAATGATCCATTATTTTTTTGCGAGTCGCATTTTCTCCGGCAATCGCTTTAACGGTATTGATATTTGAAATGGATTCTTCATACACTCGCCGCTTCTGGCGGATTCTTCTCCATAATGTATAGCCAAAGCGTA
>JAHOYW010000206.1 GCA_019038735.1 Victivallales bacterium
AATATGTATAGATCCACTCTTTATTTGAGAAACGGCAGATGCAGTAATATTCAACAAATCAGCCAGATCAATCTGACGTTTATCTCTTATAGTTAACCATTTAGAAATTATACTCCAAGCATTAATCTCCTTATTAACACGCGCCTCTCTCATAATTACCATCCTTTTTTAGGTTAAACATAAACTTAACTGAATACAATATAATAGTATATAATTAGCTTAACTTCAAGAAAAAAAATGGAAAAAAGCAAAAAAAAACATTGACTATTAATCTTTTTCTTGATATATTAAGAATACACTAAATTAAATAAAACAAATAGGATTTTAAATGACTGCACTAAACGAAGTAATAAGAGCCCGTAACATCAAACAAGCAGTGCTGGCATCCAAGCTTGGAATAAGCAAATCTGCTGTATCAATGCAGGTAAAAAATGGAATTAAGACCATACGTACCGCAAACAAATATGGAGACGCACTTAAATGCAATCCGTTTTTCTTGCTAGATGCTTAAGCATATACTTAATTATATTTTATAATCATTTCTCAACCAATAAACAATAGGAGGTATTCAAAAAATGGAGTGTTATGCTCATCTATGTAACAAACGCGAAGAATGCAAGGATTGCGAATTGCAGGAATGGTGCAAAGACGCGTCTGATCCGCCGTATCTTTCTCACCAAATGCTTGAGTGGGATACTGTCAGTGAACTGGCTACACCGCTTAATGTGCGAATGGCGCACCCGTCTGACGCAGGAAGCTCTCTCAACAAAATTGACGAGCAACTTTATTCACGAAATGATTTATTGGAGGTAATTGGTTTTTTATTATCCCTTGATGTTCAGACTTTGGATATGCTGGACAGCAAAATAGGAAATTCTGGAATTTCTTTTAGTGAAATAGGTCGCCAACGCGGAGTCAGCCGTCAAGCGGTACATAAGTTTATCAAGAAAAAATGTGCTCAAATACCTGAATTGAGTATAATTCTACAAAATCATTCACAAAAACGCAAAGTAAGCAAAAAATTTATGGAGGAAGTATGTCGAATCAAAAAGCAAATGTCAGAGAAGAAATTGAAAAAACAAAGGGCAGACTTGAGATTCTCGAAGAAATCGATCTTTTGGAATCAGAGTTTGGACTTATCAAAAATGAATATTTTCAGCGGCTCGAGCATTATAAGAAACGGCTTGAAGGTCTAAGTACTGCTAAAAGCTGAAAATTATAATCCTTTCCCATGAGACTTCCGTTTCTTTTTACACGGAAGTCTCTTTTTTTGTTTGTAAACCTAAACAAAACCTTTATAGTTCACATAGTTTAAATTTGAAATAAAAGGAGTTTTGCATGTGGAAATGTTTTATATTTTTAATTATTGTAAGTTTATTGTTTACGTCTTGCACAACAGATGAACAGATAATGTTGGCTAAGTTAGAGGAGTCGGATTGGTACAAATCAGAGGCAATCAGTGCAGACAAAGCAAACAACGATGGTTTAGATCTTAACACAGGATATATTTTTGCAGGAAAAGTAAAAGAAATAAGATATAACTACTATCAAAAAACAATTAGTGAAGTTGTTTTATCGCCGTCACGATGTTTACTTGCTCCATCATATTGGGACGAATGGTTTGACTCTGACACGATTAGACTTGACGCAAAGAATAATGACTTCAAAAATGGATACTTCCCAACGGTTGGAGAATATTGGGCATTCGGAGTAATTAAAGGGTTAAAAAATCGTTACAGAATTAAGTCTGCCGAAAAACTATTTTCTGAGACAAATTTTTCAAGCGGCGGGAAATAATCTAGTATCAATTCGTTCATTTCTCTAGATTTAACCACGTAGGGAATATATCTTGCCCGGATGCTGCACCAACATCATCTTCATTGCCATTTTTGTCAATAAACCATTTAAGCTGGAAACTTGAATATTGGTCGTAGCAGATAAATAATCAAAGGATTTTGCTTCACCTTGTAAGAGTTGGATAATCTGATATTCATCATCACTCATATTCGCTGGCTTTGCTGTTTCGACTATCTCATTGGGAGCGGCGGCGGATTCCTCGCTGATTTCGTCCATGCGCGCAAAACCAGGCAGAAAATCGTAATCATCAAGAATGTCATTAAAATCCTCAGTTAATTTTGCGCCTTGCTTGATTAGTTTATGACAGCCTTTGGCTTGCGGATTATCCACATGCCCGGGAACCGCAAAAACATCTTTGCCTTGTTCCATTGCTAAATTAGCGGTAATTAATGCTCCGCTCTTGAGACCGGCTTCAATAATAAGCACCGCCTGACTTAAACCGGAAACTATACGGTTGCGCCGAGGAAAAGATTGGCGGCTCACAGGAAATTTCATCGGAAATTCGCTTATCAAAGCACCGCCTGTTTCAATAATGTCACGGGCTAGCTGAACATGTTCCTGCGGATGAATCCGCGCCAGTCCGCCGCCTAAAACCGCAATAGTTACACCTCCAGCATCAACTGTTGCCTGATGCGCTATTGCGTCTATCCCGAAAGCCAATCCGGAAATGACTTTCCAGCCAGCTAAAACCGCTTCTTCAGAGAGATGTTTTGCCATTTTTCTTCCGTAAATAGTCGCTCTGCGAGAACCAACCACAGCTAATGAATTGTAGGAGAAGTCAGGAAGTTTACCGCGCACATACAAACACAAAGGCGGATCATAAATTCCTTTCAGGATTTCAGGATATTCGGCGTCAGCCATAGTAACAATTTGAGTCCCGCTTTGCTGCGC
>JAHOYW010000017.1 GCA_019038735.1 Victivallales bacterium
CATTAGACGCGGTCTGATGCGCCAAAAACCTGGTGCCATGGATAATGCTAAGCAACAATTACTTGGCAGAGACCCTGATTTTAGTATTGAAAGTCTATGCGGACGTGTCAACGATGCTTTTTTATTGATTCAAGATGCCTGGTCGAATATGAATATGTTAAAAGCCCGAGCTTTTATTTCTGATGGTATTTTCGAGCGTTTTTCATTGCAGTTGAAGATGTATAAATCATCGAAGATCAAAAACACAATGTCAGATATAAGAGTTTTGAACAGCGAAATAGTTTCTATCAGAAGCAATAGATTTTTCGATTCAATCGATGTAAAAATCACTGCTAGTGCTATTGATCGTTTTATAAATACGGATAATGACAAATGCATACAAGGCAGCTCGTCACCTGAAAGCTTTATCGAATACTGGACATTACTGCGCCGACCAGGGGCAAAAACTAAAACTGATCCGGGCTTGTTGGAGAATTGCTGTCCAAACTGCGGAAATCCTCTGGAACTTCTGGACAAAACAGAATGTCCATCCTGTAAAGCTGTTGTTAATTCCGGTGAATACGACTGGGTTTTGACTGAAATAACTCAGGAATCAGAATACGCCGTCAAACCTTCACGCGCTATTCCGGGACTCACGGAAATATCTCAGGCTGATCCGGCATTCAATGTCAGTCATATTGAAGACCGTGCTTCAGTCATATTTTTCCGGCAGATTGCCGCTCAATACTTCGGTGATGCCAAATATTTAGTAAAATTAGCCTCTGGAGAATATCTTCATACAAACCGTGATGATTTTAAGGCGCTGCCTAATGGCGAACATCGCTTTTTCGCGGATGTCGCAGTCGGCTGCGTTGAATTGATTGAAGTTATTTCACAAGAAAGTGCCAATAATGATTTCTTGAGAGTCTTGATTCGTTGGTCAGGACATAAAGTCACATCTCAAGTTCCCGGCTTTTTAGCACCGGACTTTGATGCCTCGCGTCTATATCACCATGAAATAATTCTTGAACGCAATAAAGGCGTAAAATCATCGGATAAAAATATTCTTAGCAGTGTTCATTGCCCGAATTGCGGAGCACCGGAAGTAAACAGCAATAAAGCTTATTGCGAATACTGCCAGACTCCGCTTAATGACGGCAGCCGGGATTGGATTTTACATGACATAAGAGTTTTCGCCGGCTTCCCTGCCATATCTGAAAAAGAAGAGTCAATTTATGTAAACAATGTCGAATTGCCAAGCGGCGTGACCATTCCTGAACCGGATGCCGAACTGTTGATTTCAGGAGCCGTCGCAATGATGCTGGTTGATGGTGAAATAGATCCCGCGGAACGAGCATTGCTCACAGAATTCGCGGAAGCCAGAAATCTGTCTCCGGCACGTCTTGAGTTAATTATAAAATCAGTTAGTGACGGCACGATGGAACCAGAACTCCCGACTGACCCGCCAGTATGTGTCGCATATATTGACGCTATGGCGACAATGTGTCTCGCGGACGGGAAAGTAAGTCCGAAAGAAGCTGAATTGCTTTATACTTTAGGTACTAAGATGGGCTTCGATAAAACTCAAGTGCGCAACTTCATAAAACAGTTGAGAGAAGATCTTTTGCAAAAATTGAAAAGTTCGCAATAACAGTGAAAAATACTTCTGACAATAAAAACACTCTTGTATTTGCGTCAGGACTAAAGTTTCCACGTTTTTTCCCCGGTCCAATGGAGGGAGTAATGACTCCAGTATTTTGCCGGGCATTTCACCAACTGAATTTGACTGACGGCTGGCTTAGTCCATATTACCGCGTTAGCACCAATGTTCCGAGAGATAAAAAATTAAAAAAGTTTCTTCAGCCTTTCATGGAAAATGATTTGCCTGTCATCGTACAATTAATGGGCACAGATCCCTCTTTACTAACAAAAGTAGCTGAACAAATGGTATTTCTGGGAGCTAAAGGGATTAATTTGAATTTCGCTTGTCCAAGCCGGCAGGTTCTCAAGAGCGGAGCTGGTGGCGCGCTGCTCAAAGACATTCCTTTAATGGTGAAAATTGTAAAGTCTATAAAAAATGCTTTGCCGAAAAGTTCTATCAGCGCAAAAATTCGTTGTGGCTTTGAAGAGTGGAGCGAAAGTAAAAAGATCATTCCTGCACTGGTAGAAAGCTCTGCCCTGGATTTTATCGGAGTGCATTTTCGGACGGTTAAGGAAAATTATTCAACTGTTCCTCTGGGAGTTGAACGCTTGAGAAGCATCGTCGCTTTAGCTGATGAAGTCCCGATTATCGGCAGTGGTGATATATTTTCAACTGAAGACGCAAACAAATTACTTGAGCTCGGTTGTTCTGGAGCAATGGTCGCACGCGGAATCCTCCGTGATCCTTTTTTGATTCATAATTTGCAGCATACAGTGAAAAATAAATTATCTCCCGAGGATGGGCGTAAATATTTTTTCTCAATATTACAAAAAACTGCTAAATCAGACAAAAAATTGTACAGTAGAGCAAAATTTCTTGAGTACGCGGCTATGATGTGGGGCGCAAAGTCAAAAAAATTCTCAAAACTTAAGGTGCTTAATGAGAAAGACTTACTTGATTGGCAATAAAAATCTTCAAAAAAGTTTGCTTTTTATACTAATTCGCCGAAGAGAGTAGCTGATGTGCTGTGAGTTATTTTGACTTTGACTAATTGTCCTCGTTCTGTATCTGATGAGGGGTCAAAAATTACCACATGGAAGGATTTCATTTTGCCTGCCGAGCGTTT
>JAHOYW010000285.1 GCA_019038735.1 Victivallales bacterium
AATCGCTGACGGTCACTAGGTCTGATAAATTGAACAGTATAGTATGAAATGATTAAGTCTGAATCCTCCAAATTATAAGAAAGAACATCATCCACTTCAAAGGTCAAAGCGTCTAATTTTAAGGCTTCTTTTTTGGTATTAGCTATTTCTATCATCTCAGGAACAGTATCTATCCCAATAAATTGGGCTCCTGCTTTAGACTTATTATGCATCGCCAGCTTAGAGGTCAATTCTCCGGTTGAACAGCCGATTTCGTAAGCAATAGAATCATTTTTAATAAAATAATCACTAATGTTACAAATTAAAGTTTGCCCCTCATGGTAAAAGGGAACGGATTTTGAAACATGCTCATCAAAATGTTCAGCGGTTTTACCCTCAAAACTCCAATTCGCATTTTCTGTATTAATATGATCGCCTGCGTGTTCCATATTACACCTCGCCTTTTTTAATTTCGATCCATAAATGACTTGCATTGCCTTTAGATTCAATATATTTTCTATAAAAAGCATTAAACACTTCATCAAAAACTAAATTAATCTTATTGCCAGTTGGTTTATTATCTTTAATCCAACCTATAACATTGCCAATATCATACTTGTGAAAATATTGTATTTTGAAATTATCAGCACCAGCTTCTTTTAAAATATGCGACATGGATTTTTCATTAAAATACCAGGAATGTGATATCCTAATAAAATATTCATAAAAATTTTCTCCGCAAAATTTACTGCATACGTCATTAAAATTGGGAGTTTTAATATAAATAAGACCTCCATCCACAACTGAATTGATTAATTCCTTCACATGCTGAATTGGATTATCCACATGCTCTATTACTGACAATGAAGTCGCAATATCGACTTTGATCCCGGCATCCACAAAATTTTCTCCGAAAGAATAAACTTCCGAATTTTTCGATAAATATTCATGGTAATGCTTAGCCGGTTCTATTGCAAACGTTTTACTTGCGAAATTACTGACCGCATCAAGAAAGTTTCCGCCTCCGGCACCAAAATCAGCAATACTTTTTCCTCTTAAATGATGCAATCCAATTCGATGTACCACATCATTAATTTCTTCATCATGCAAGAGTTGATTAACATTGATTTCTTTTGAACTATTGAATTGTTCTCTATAGTTGCCATCCTCATAAAAGGAGACATCGCAAAAATCTTCTAAAAAGATTGCTCCACAATCATTACATTCATGTAACGCAATCGCTTTTTGCGTAAACTCCCGTTTCTTAAAAGCTCCTTGCCGTATAGGTTTATCGCGAAGAATACTTGTAGCATCTGAAGTACATAATTTACATTTAATGGTCATACGCGCTCCCTTTATTTTGCGTCCCAGTTAAAAATTTGTTTTCCGTCTTTTCTGTTGCAAAAACGCCCTCTGTAATAAGCTCTGTTTAATAATTCCGCTTTTGTCAAATCCCTTTTGTCAGTGCCTAGCATTACAGAAAATTCAGGAATATTTTCATCTATATAATTTTTTTGTTCTTGTTGTGAGTAACTTGCAAATTCATCCATTAAAGCTAAATCTTTTTTATAGATTGAAACAATTCCGTCTCGTGAGTCTTCAGCAGCTAAAACTGTAAAATGCCTTTCTATAACATCAGCTCCCAAATATATCGCGGCAAGGCAGGCCTTGATGCCATTAAGAGAATACTTTGAATGCTCGCTCAAACCTACTGATGGAGTAAATTGTTTTAAATAATTCATCCGTTTTAAATTCATAGCATCCAATGGCGTAGGATACATTGTCACACAATGTAAAAAAGAAAACGAAGACTTGTTTTCATTTAAAAAATTTGCGCTTGCTTCAATTTCTGAATCAAATGTTGCTCCGGTAGAAATAAATAAATGCTTAAAATTCTTCGCGGCTTTTTTAATTAAAGCTAAAGCTCCACAATCATAACTTGCAATTTTTATACAATCAAAGCCTAGATCTTTAAGTTTATCAATACTATCTACAGTAAAGGCTGTTGTCATTGGAATTAAATCTGATTGCTTACATAAATCAATAAATTTTATATGTTGTTCGTATGAGATTTCTAAAGGTTTTAATCTGTCATATTCTTCTTGATACGGTCTTTTTATACATATTGTTTCACCATTATCATCAACTTTACCATTTTCAAATTCTTCTCTATAGCTTAAGTCGTCAGAAAAAATACTTTGAATCTTAACATGGCTTGCTCCGCCCTCTGCGGCTTCCGCAATCATGCGTTTTAAAATATCCCAGTCACCATTATGATTTTGACAAAACTCGGCAATTATTTTAAGCATAAATACTCCAGTTCTAATAATTAATTTATAAAATCTAATTTAATACGCTTCGATGCAAGCATCCGCTCAGCACATTCAAAATCTTCCTGCGTGTCAATATTTACTAATCTTGAATCATCAATAACTAAAGGCATACATTTACTGCCATATCTATGATTCAGTTCCATTAGAGATGCGCGTGACATTATATACAATGCTCCATTTTTCCAGTAATATTTACCTGGAAGGTCTTGTCGGCGCCAATAACGCTCTGTTTCCAATATGCTGTGTTCAATGTCTTTTTCCGCGTAAAGACTTGATAAAGAGCCATCATTCAATACTTTTTTCTGCCAATACGGATGAAAATGACCCGGTACTTCCGAAACACTCATTACTGCATCACCATCACTTGCATTCAATATAGCAAAGCCTTTATCAATGTCAGACGACAGTCTAAATGGACATGTGCACTGTATGAG
>JAHOYW010000128.1 GCA_019038735.1 Victivallales bacterium
CCACAATTTCAGGTATATCTTTATGAGCGATGCAATAAAACATGAGTGCGGTATAGCACTGATTCGACTACTTAAACCACTCGCGTACTATCAACAAAAATACGGTTCCGCCTTCTATGGTTTTAATAAACTGTACCTCTTGATGGAAAAACAACACAATCGCGGTCAAGATGGCGCCGGAATCGCTTCGATTAAATTAGATACTAAACCTGGAACTCCGTATATTTCTCGCGAACGCTCTAACGCGGATAACCCTATTACTGATATATTTTCTAATATCAATGAAAAAATTAATAAAACTTTTATCGAAAATCCTGATTGCCGGAATGACGCAAAATGGCAGAAAGATAATATGGATTTTTGCGGAGAACTCTATTTAGGACACTTGCGTTACGGGACTTTTGGAAATAACGCAATTCACGCCTGCCACCCATTTTTGCGCGCGAATAACTGGATTACCCGTAATTTGCTGCTGGCGGGTAACTTTAATCTGACAAATACTGACGCTTTATTCAATATGCTTATCGGTATCGGTCAACACCCGGTGAAATACTCCGATACCGTGACTATTCTCGAAAAAATCGGTTACGAACTCGATGAAGAAAATGATGTCTTGTACCACAAATATAAGAATGAGGGCTATTCCAATAGAGAAATCGCCGAACTCATCGCTGAGAAACTTGATATTAACTCGATTATAAAAAATGCTTGTAAACATTGGGACGGCGGCTATGTGATGTGCGGCTTGATTGGGCATGGCGATGCTTTTGTCATTCGCGACCCTGCCGGTATCCGTCCGGTATATTACTATAAAGACGATGAGATTCTGATGGTTACCTCCGAACGTCCGCCGATCCAGACCGCTCTGAACGTGCCATACGAAAAAATCAAAGAAATTCCGCCGGCTCATGCCTTGATTATACGCAAAAATGGTGAGTTCAGCTTGAAAAGATATAAGAAATCACTGCCGCAAAAATCTTGTTCATTTGAACGCATTTACTTTTCGCGCGGAACGGATCAGGATATCTACAGGGAACGCAAAAACCTCGGCAAACGTCTGGTGCCGGCTGTGTTGAACGCTCTGGATAACGATATTGAAAACAGTATTTTTTCATTCATCCCAAATACCGCGGAAACATGTTTTTTCGGAATGGAAGAGGAACTGAAAGCACATTGTAACCGTATTAAGCTGGCGACTATCAAGGAAAATCCAAATATTAATACGGAAGACCTTGCTAAGATTATAAATTTTACTCCGCGCTTTGAGAAAATTGCGGTCAAAGATGCTAAACTGCGTACTTTTATCAGCAGCGACGCTTCGCGCGATCAACTGGCGACACACGTTTATGATACTACTTACGGGGTAGTTCGCCCGGATATTGATTCGCTGGTGGTTATTGATGATTCTATTGTCCGCGGCACAACTATGCGCAATAGTATTTTGCGGATATTGGACCGTACTAAGCCTAAAAAGATTGTTGTCGTTTCTTCCGCACCGCAAATTCGTTATCCTGATTGTTACGGTATCGACATGGCGCGTCTGGGTAAATTTATTGCTTTTGAGGCGGCAATCGCGTTGATTAAAGATAACAAGATGGAAGATGTCTTGACAGAGGTTTACGAAGAGGCAAAGGCTCAATTAAAACTGCCGATGCAGGAAATGACTAATGTCGTGAAGAAAATCTATGATTCTTTCACCGCCGAAGAAATTTCCGCGAAAATTGGTGAATTACTAACATCCAGTACGATAAAAGCTGAAGTTACATTTATTTATCAGACTATTGAAGATTTACACGCCGCATGTCCAAATCACCTCGGAGACTGGTATTTTACCGGAGATTATCCAACTCCCGGCGGCAACAAAGTAGTCAATCAAGCTTATGTCAACTATATCGATGGAAACAACTCAAGAGCATACTGATTAAATGAAAATACCCTGGAAGGAATAAGCATAATATGAGATTTATTTTTTATTTTATTTTGTTTTGTTTCGTTTTTTACAGGGCTGACGCCGCACAGATGAATATTGCGACTTTCCTCGAAAAGAATAAAAGCGCAGTCTGGACAACATCCCCTAAAAATTTCCAAAAAAAGAATGGTTCCAAATCTATATACCGCTGGAATAGTGTTCAGAAAAAATCGCTGCATTACGCCGCCAACCGTACAAAAAGTGCTCTCTATTTTTTGGATTGGCGAATAACTGAAGCGGATTTTAATTTTGAGAATAAACAGCTCAACAGTATGTCCATAAATATTTACAACAAGTCCTGCCTCACTAATAAATCATTAGCAAAGAACAAAAATGTTTTCTTCAAGTTTTTGAAAAAAATCCGCCGCTCATTAAATACTTTTTGCAAAAAAAACCATAGCAAGCCATCAGTGAAATTAATTAATAGTGCCCGTTGTCAATCATGCTTCTGGAATACCCCAAATGCTTATATCGTTTTAAAATGGAGCTTTGCCGGCGCTACCAAATATAATTTTACTGCTCACTACGCGACTGTTTATATCTATAAAAATAAACAGGTTTTCAATGAAAAAAGTCGTTCAAAAGCTGTTATAACTAATATATCTGATCTCAAAGCCCGCATTAAAATTGATACTAATGGCGACCGTCACTTGGCGATTCCCATGGTTGATCAGGGGAAGCGGGGGTATTGTGTGGTTGCCTGCGCGGAACGAATTTTGAAGTATTATAAGGTCAATGTAGATCAACACATGATGCC
>JAHOYW010000355.1 GCA_019038735.1 Victivallales bacterium
TTACTGTCCCTGCCAATATCATTGAGTTCAATTCTAGCCAAAGGTATTGGTATAGTTGTTTTTATTAGATTCGATGAAAACATAATCGTTCCTTTGTTGATGACAAAAGACTCTATGATTATCTTTTTCTCTTTCTGCGGAGTATTGCTTTCAACTTCTTCTTTAGGCTCTTTTTCAGCCTTATCGTCAGTTTTATCCTCTGTCTTAGCGGCTCCAATGAATTTCATGATATTATCTTTAATGTCATTAAGATTACTAGCACCATCCAAAGTCGGCTCATAATCAATCTTTACATTAGCAATTTCAATTTTATTAACAATAATTGTATCGGATAACAAAGTGCTGACATCCAGATCAACATGAACTAAATCAAAACTAAAAGCCTGTTTTTCTTTATAGTCGTCAGGATTATCAATAGACATCATGTTTATCCGCAAGTCTCCACGCAGCAGCGAAAGACTAACTGACTCAACCGCCAGCTTGGTTCCAGTGGCTTTTGTACCTACAGAACGCATGGTTCCGGCTATTATATGATCCAAAAACATTACAGCCACTGCAATAGTAAGCACAATAAAAATCAATACACCAAGAAGGATTTTCCAAATTTTTCTTTTTTTCTTTTTCTTTTCCATAATTAATCTCCCGTTAAAAGTTTAAATTTAGTAAAACATCCTTTTTATATATTAACTGGTCTGACGCTATTTTGCAAATAAAAAATCCCTGATTCAATCAAACAAATTAAATCAGGGATAAAAATGTAGCTTAAGCGTCTCGCTTGAGCATATAATTACCAGCTTGGAAATTCAGGGAGAGCTTTGTCAAATTCATCCAGCAAAGATTCCTCATAATCTCCAGCGTATGTTCCATTGAAGAAACGTTCAAGACCTTCATTATTAAGTTTTGCCCATGATTCTTCTTCACACCCGGGAACGATTGGGCAGAATAACACATTATTAGCTTTAGCGGCTTTGAGGTCGCCGGGAGCGTCACCGATCATCAAGATTTTATCTGAATCATATTTTCCAGCGGCAGTGTATGCCAAATGTTCAGTCTTAGTTCCGTGTTCCTGACCACAAATCATTCCAAGGTAATGATCAATCTTATTTTCTTTCCACTCACGAGTCAAAGCTTCGAGAGGCGTTTGGGAAACAACAATTTGGTCAGCTTTACCTTCAGCTTTTGCCAAAATATCTTTAACTCCCGGAAAAGGAGGAATACCGAAAACCATATCTTCAATTGCCGCGTTTACTTCGTGTGACCATTTCAAAATAGCGGTCAATTCAGCATCACCTTCTGCGGCAACTTTAGCTTCCAAAGCAGGATTACCCAGTTTAGTTTCTACTTCAATCCAAGCATTTAATGAATTGTAATCAGCAATTTTCACGCCGCGCTTCGCGAATTCCGCGTGTTCACGAATGAACGCTAAAGCATGCTGAACCGCTAAAAAACGATTACAGCCACGAGTTTTGCTGTATAAATTTACAAAAGTCCAGATTTCACGAGCATATTTACTAGCTGCCTGCAGACCAAAATGCTTGATAAAGTTCGGGCAGAAACACTCTTTTTGTTTAATTTCCATTGTGTCAAAAATACAGCCATCACTATCATAACCAATAAAAAAATCATGATTCTTAGGAAGGCTTTTCATTTCAGCAACATAATCCATAACTCAAATTCCTTTAATTTAAAATATCAAAAACTAATGACTTTGTTAAGTCATTAAACTAACTCTGTTTTAGTTTTTCGCAAGCCCAAAAAGGAAAAAATAGTAATTCATAATTAATTAGATCACATTCCCCGGAATTCATTAGGTGAGACTTTTTGGAATTTGCGAAATATTTTACAAAAATAGCTGACATCCTCAAAACCGCAACGTCCCGCTATTTCCTTTATCCGAAGCTGCTCGGTCTGCAATAGCCGGACGGCCATACGGATTCTGAGCTCATTCATGAAATATTGCGGACTGCTCCCCATATGCTCTTTGAATAGACGTGTAAAATGATAACGGCTGTACCCGGCGCATTTTGCCATATCATTAACACTTACCGCTTGATCAATATGTTTTAAACAATAATTATAGACACGACTTATAAATTCCGGGGGGCGGCTTTCCCCCTGCCTCACCGGGTTAATATAATCAAGCAACGACATCAAAAAATCATAGGCCAGGGCTGAAGCATTATATTGATTGCCAATTTCATTTTTTTTATTTTTTTGACAGATTGAAAAAGCTTTCCGTACAGGCAACGAATCTTTATCAAACTTGGCTGTCACGCCAGTGTGTCGGCGCAAGTCGCGAAAAAGACGCATCACTTCACGTCCATACACGGTTATAAAAATAAACTCCCACGAATCTGAATCACCAGATAAATAATAACAATGATTTTCAGGTACAGTCAATAACATCGCCTCGCCGGGATTAACTGAATAAACTTTATCCTTTATTCTGAGTTCTCCCCGCCCGCTAAGCGTGTACTGCCAAAAGCAAAACTCTTTATCCCCGCGCTTGAGACCGTCCCAACGATAATCAGAGCTGGTTATCAATTCATGTCCACAAGCTAGCAACATTGCGGAAAGATGCACAATACGATCAGGGAAAAAGATATTTGACTTAAATGCCATAAAAACCTCCAGAATAGCATAAAATTACCTTAAAAAGCATCATTTTTATATTTACAAACTAGATTACACGTTATATTATAGCACTATTATTTTATTT
>JAHOYW010000042.1 GCA_019038735.1 Victivallales bacterium
GATGGAGAAGGGCTTTGTGCTGACGGGACCACTCTTGGGGCTGACAACGGCATTGGCACGGCAGCGGCAATGGCGGTTTTACTTGATGACAAAGCTGTGCACGGTCCGTTAAAAGTTGTTTTGACTACTCAGGAAGAGACTGGTTTAATTGGCGCGCATAAACTTTCTAAAGAATTTGTTGCAGGAAGTATTCTGCTAAACCTTGATTCCGAACACGAAAATACGATATGTATCGGATGTGCCGGCGGAGCCCGTTTATCCAGTGATTTTATGATTGAATGGGATGAACTGCGTCCTGATATCAAAGCTTATAAAATAGAAATTTCCGGGTTGCCGGGCGGGCATTCCGGTATTGATATTGACAAAAATCGCGGCAATGCCATTAAATTGATGATTGATTTGCTCAAAAATATTTCAGAAGTTATTGATTTGAAGATTTCTATGCTTGATGGCGGAACCTTAGACAATGTTATTCCAAGCGGTGCTTTTGCGATAGTAACTGTACCGGATGAAGAAAGCGAAGTGCTGGTCGAGGCGACGAACATGTTTGCCTCCGGGGCTAGGGCGCAACACGATTACGAGCACCCTATCATGGAAGTTGCTGAAAGCTGGTTTATGCCGACTAAAGTATGGAGCAAGGATTTTAGCGATAAGATTCTTGATGCTCTGACAGAATGTCCTCACGGTGTTCTCGCTATGAGCAAAAGTATGCCTGGGATTGTTAAAACGTCCAATAATTTAGCTGTACTGGAAACTACTATTAACAAATTACGGGTTAAGACTTCTCAACGCAGTTTTTATCAGGATGACCGCGAGGGCTTAACTGAACAAATCAGTAATTTATTTGACAGTGCCGGAGCATTGTCCTATGTTGACAGCGAGTATCCGGCATGGGCACCTGACAATGATTCAAAAATTGCTTCTCTCATTTGTGACATCTACAAGGAAGCCGGCAATAAAGTTGTCAAAAAAGCTATCCATGCCGGTCTCGAATGTGGAATAATTAGTGCATTAAACTCCAAATTGGACATAATATCATTCGGTCCAAGCATAGAAAATCCTCACAGCACAAAAGAGCGTGTCAAAATCAAGTCAGTAGAAAATTTTTATAATTATCTACTATCAGCCCTCAAACGCATAGATTAAATATATAATGGTAAATTATGAAAGATAAACAATATATTGTTGTTGTACAATGTCATATAGTCAAAGAACGATGTTCCGCTTATCTTTGCGAACACGCCTTTGCTAAAAGATCAGGAGCATTCTCCAAATATCCCGAAGCTTCGCCGATCCGTTATCTCTCTTTGACTTGCGGCGGATGCTGCGGCAGAGCCGTACATCGTAAACTTTCTAATTTATTGAAACAAATTAAGAAAAAAGAAAATATTGACAAAGATAAGATTCAGGTACATCTTTCTTCATGTATTTCATTTGATTCATATCATGGCGGAGTGTGTCCGCATAAACAATATTTAAAAACACTGATCTGCGAAAAATTGGGACTTGATTGCATTGAGGGTTCACGAATCAGCGATTTGACCGAAAAAAGACGGCAGGAAGGATTATATAAAAATGACTAAAGCAAAACATTATATGCTGATCGCCTGCGCGGTTATTTCCAGAGAATGCTATTACTGCGCGGCTATAGCTGATAATATTATTGATGTCCGCATTATGGATAAAGATCTCCACGATATCGGCGAAAGCAAGATGTCTGCGCTGTTGCAGGAAGCAATTAACGCTGTTGACAGTGAAAAATATGATGCGATTCTACTTGGTTACGGACTCTGCAATAATGGAATAAGAGGACTTCATTCAAATCTGCCGCTGGTTATTCCGAGGGCTCATGACTGCATCACGCTTTTGCTCGGTTCCAAGGAAAAATATAAAAAATATTTTGACGACAATCCGGGAACATATTTTGAATCAAGCGGCTGGCTAGAACGCGGCGACAGTTCCTCTCTGGACAATAACTCGGAAAGTATTCCAGCGCAGCTCGGTATCAAGAATTACGATGAGTACGTCAAGGAATACGGCGAAGATAACGCCAAATACATCATCGAGACCTTAGGCGCGGGCATAGAAAATTACAGCAAATTCGCCTTCATCGACACAAAAGTCTGCGATACGAAACACTATAAAGAACGAGTAAAAGCCAAAGCCAAAGAAAAAGGCTGGGAATATGAAGAACTGTCCGGCAACAGTAATATTTTCCTAAAAATGATGAATGGAGAATGGGATGAAAAAACCTTCCTCGTGATCCAGCCAGGAAAAACCGTTGAGCCAAGCCACAAGGATGATGTCATCAAGACAGTTTAGGGTAAAGGAAAATTTTCATCCTGTTTCAAGACTCGAAAATACCCCTTAATGCAATTTGGATTTCTGATGCATATTTGAATATGAGTTTGCTCCTGAAATGCCGAACCATCATAAACAGAGTCGCCCTCAAGAAATAATCCTCTTACAGAATCAAATTTTCTTATATCTGTCCGTTGCGGGTTCTTATCTACAGAAGAATCTATCAGCCTGTTAATATAATTTATTACGGCACAATCAAGCATTCTGCGTTTACCTTTATTTTGAGGTATTTCCGCTTCTCCAGTTTTAACTGCTTCTTTCAATAAATTATAACCATCCAACAAAAACTCGAAAGACTTTGATTCTGTTAAATTAAGACAATGACCAAGGTCAATAATTG
>JAHOYW010000039.1 GCA_019038735.1 Victivallales bacterium
AGTTGAAGAAAATATAAATCCGAAGCTGAAAAATATTTGTTCTGAACACAATTTAAATATTAACGATATAAAAGAATTCAGTATTGCCGGAAATACTGTTATGACCCATATACTATGGGGACTTTCACCTGTCGGAATGGGAGCAATTCCTTTCGAACCGGAAACTAAAATATTTTCCGAAGCTACTGCGTCAGAATTTGGCATCATCGCCGCTCCTGACGCAATAATCAAGGCAGTTCCAGCGATTTCGGGTTTTATTGGCGGAGATATTACTGCCGGAATAATAACATCCAGAATGTCCAAAGATCATAAATTTGCTCTGCTCGTTGATGTCGGCACTAATTGCGAAACTGTTTTACTGCGGAACAAACAATTTTATGCTTGTGCCGCCTCGGCTGGTCCAGCATTTGAAGGAGCCGGAGTCGCTTGCGGCAGCCGCGGCGAAGAAGGCGCGATTGAAAAAGTAAAAATTCATTCCGATTTAAGAATAGAATGCAAAGTCATTGGAGATGTCGTTCCGCACGGAATTTGCGGTTCAGGAATGATTGACTTTGTCGCCGAAGCCAGAAGGCATAATTTACTGAATGAGTTCGGACGTTTTGATCTGGATCTACTCAAAAAGTCCAACAAATATCTCAAACTGGAAAACAATATAATCGCCTGTAAACTCACTGCTAAGGGTGATATTTATATGTCGGAAAAAGATATTGAATCCATTCTGAAAGCCAAAGCAGCGATTTGCGCCGGAATCAAATCCCTGACTGCTCTTGAAAACTGTAGTATAGATGATTTTGAAACAATTTATCTTGCCGGTGGTTTTGCCAGCTTTATCGATATAGAAAAAGCAATTAAAATCGGTATGCTGCCAAATATTCCAATAGAAAAGTATAAAAAAATAGGCAACAGTTCACTGGCGGGAGCAGCTTTGCACGTCCTCAACAAAGATGCAAAAAAACAATATATCGAGCTGATTTCAGGAGTAAAAGATATAATTCTTAACACAGTTCCAGAGTTTGAAATGAATTATATCGACGCCCTGATGCTACCCTAAAAAAGCAAGCCACTCGTCCTATATTTTCTTCCTCAATAACACATGCGGATATTGGTGGTCGGGTCTGGTTTCTTCAAGCTTTTCCAGCTTGTTTTTTAGCACAGGCGGCAAAGCATTGTAAACATCAGGCTCGGTAATTATGTATTTGTATTTTACTTTACCGCTCTTTGTATCATATATCTCCTCAAGTCTGGAATGACGATCATAATCACGATCCATGAAAAATACCACTTCAGTGATCCACTCTACGTAATAACAAACTTTTTCATCCGGCTTGACCTGTTGCCGAGACCGCGCGCAAAAATACTTTACAGTTTTGTATTTGTTTTGGGATGGATCTATCCAGATATAAAAAATACAGAAATACGCGAAAACAATTAATAATATTCCATTAAGTGCTTTTTTCATTTCGCCCTTTTCCAAAATTCTTCCAAGATAATAAAAATAAGCAAACACTAGCGCGGCGGCAAGACAACACCAGACATACATAGCGTTGATAAAATCGCTGGCTTGAACGACCCCCATGCCGTCGCGGTAAGATGTCCATTTAACTTCACGGCTAACAGCCAGCTTGCCAACATAATGCAACAGACCAAAACGAATCATTATCAAAGCGCACACTCCGATAATAACAAGTACAATCCAGCCGATAAGCCATTTTTTAGATAATTTCGCGCCGCGTTCAACAAAACATTCAAGATAACGCCCTAGTAAAATAGTCATCGGCGCAAACAAAGGCAGCAGATAATCACCACGTTTGATAGCCGCCAGCGAGAAAAACACAAAAACAGTCAGGAACCATATTAAAAGATAATATGTTGCCGGTTTTAATTTTAGAAATTTCTTGCGAAAATTAAATAAAGCGAAAGGAAAGAGTAATGACCATGGAAGAGCAAAAATAAATAATTTCGGTATATAATGGAAATAGCTTCTACGTCTTCCGCCACTATAAGTCATATTTACTCCAGTAAAACGACTAATATTCTGGTTCATAAAAAAATCTGTAAAGAATTCACCATCAGTACGGATAATCTCATAAGCGTACCACGGCGCGTTTATCGCCAGTCCGATAAAAAGACCGCTGATCGGCTTCAGTTCCCAGAATATTTTCCAGTTGCGTTCCTTCGCTGCCAGCACTATAACCGTAAGCGCAATAACAGCGACCGACACTGGTCCTTTAATCATCACACTCAAAGCCAGTACCAGATAAAATAAATACAAACGTCGATTTGCCTTCATTTTTTCAAAATATCCGGTATAAAGCAAATACATTGACGCAGTATAAAAAGCACATAAAACAATATCAATTCGAGCAAGGCGACTAAGATTGACAAAACCCATCATCGAAGCCATAATATACCCCGCCATCAAGCCGGTTCTACGTCCATATATCCGCATTCCAAGCAAAGCGGTCATTAAAACTGTTACTAAGGCGGCAAGTATGGACGGCAATCTTACGCTGAATTCGTTGACCCCGAACACAGTACCTGAAAGTGCGTAAAACCAGTAACACATAACTGGTTTTTCGGTATTGTGCGCGCCTTTGATATTCAGATGCAGCCAATTACCGCTTTCAATCATTTGCCGGGCAACAATAGCGGCACGCCCTTCCTGCGCTGAATAAATTCCATCTGCCCAGATATATAT
>JAHOYW010000237.1 GCA_019038735.1 Victivallales bacterium
GCCGTATGCCATTAAAACTTTTTGAGGTATTTCAATTTTAAATTGATGTTGAGAAAATCCTTTTATCTCAATCTGGCTGACTTCCGGCATACGCTGAAGCTTGTCTTTAAGCTGTTCACAGTAGGCTTTCAAATCTGAGATCGACATCGGACCAGTTATCGCAATAGACAACACTCTATCCGAACGATTAAGTGGTTTTATAACTGGTTTTTCAACCAGATCAGGAAAGTTATTTATCGCTTCAACTTCCGTTTTAATATCATTTTGAAATTGTTGAAAATTTCCCCCGGATTCCATTTCAACAGTTACTGAACCTATCCCCTCCTGAGCTAAAGCAATAACTTCCTTGACATTATTGACTTTATCGACAGCATCCTCAACTCTTTGACATATTGCCTCTTCTATTTCTTCGGCAGTGGCACCGGGATAAACAGCGGTTATTTTAACCTGTTCCTTGGAAAAATCAGGCAGTGTTTCACGCCTTATCTGAAAAACTACAAAAACTCCCAGCAGGAGAAAAATCATCATCAATAAATTAGCGGCTGTCTTATGCTCGACAAAAAATCTAATCATTTTTCTACTCCATTAGCTGTAGCGACGGCTTCGATTTTTTTCTCCAAGGCAGTATTGACAGTAGTATCAAGCAGCATGCCGTCAATCGCTGGAACAAGGTCAGAACTGACAATCACATCACCCTTCTTCAAGCCTTTGTTAATTACGGCAAATTCCAGCATCTTATATTTTGTTTCAACTCTTGTTATTTCCAGGCGATTCTCTGCATTGACTTTATAAACCAGTCCGTCATGAATAGCAGAACGTGGAATAACAATGCAGTCCGGCTGTTTTTGACCGTAAATTTCAACTTCGCAATACATGCCTTTGACCAAAGGCGGACGATTAGCATTACGTTTTTCATAAGGTTTATAGACAACTGCCGCAATACCTACAGTTCTTGTATCTGGATCGACCGATTCCAATCTCTCGCAGCTCGCATTCCATTCGAATATTTTTCCGTTTGGAGAATACTTTATAAGCGCGGTCAAGCCCAAACGTTTAGGAATCGCAATATATTTTCCAGTTGACAGGTTGATTTGTCCTGGCTTGACGTTTTTATTCAAAGCCAGTATAGAAAGCCGTCCTGTATCTAATTGAGCAACGACTTCCGCTGTGTCGGTGGAATCCGCCTCAAGCATCTCCTGTCCACGCTGAACATATTGTGAGATTTCAACACCTACCTTAGCAATTCTGCAATTAAACGGAGCTTCAATTATTGTATTTTCCAGGTCAATCTGCGCTTGAACCAACAAGGCTTTAGCTGCTTCCAGTTGAGCTTGTAAATATTTCATATTACTTGGAATAAGATCCAAATCGCTCTGAATCTTCTGCAAATTATTTTGCTGCACCAAAGTCGTTATCTGCTGTTTTTCCAGACTTGATTCAGAAACCACTTTTCTTTGTGCCAGACTGCGCTGACGTTTCTGTTCTTTCAAACTCAAAATCAAAGCTCTTCTCTGCAACGAAAACGTGGTCTTGTAATTCTTTTCTTTTGCACTCAGCTCCAGCAGATTTGCTTCTATCTTTTTAATTTCCGCTTTTTGCTGAATGATTTTCAATTTATAGACAGAATCATCAACCTGTAAGAGCTTCTGACCTTTTTTGAAGAATTCTCCAATATCAAGACGGTCGCTTATCCAAATAATTTTTCCGGAAACTTCAGGGTAGGCTTTCCACACCCTGCCCGGCTGTACTGTTCCAAAGCCGCTAATCTTTGGAATAACGAGTAATTGCGGCACTTTAAAAACCTCCACAAAAGTAGCCTGTTCGTCTGATTTGCCGCCCGCGGGCTTACCTTTCAACTTCACCAAAAGTACAAAAATCAAAATCCCTGCGATAATCGGGATTAAGAAGAATAATTTTTTAGTTTTAAATTTCATTTGCTACACCTCGCTATTTGTGATATTCAGTTGTATTCCTTTGGTAAAAATTGTCATTACCGCATCCAGGTCTTGTTGAAGCGAACGCTCATTCTCGCTAGTTATTTTAGATATATTGATACTCATGAACATTCCGAGAAATATTTCTGCGACAATACGGCTTTTTAGTGCCCGAACTTCACCACTTTTTATTGCCGGAGTAATTATTTTTTCAATGATTGTTACCAGTTCCTCACGCTTTTTAAAACGCTCTTTATTCATTTTTGAATCTTGAAGAAGAACAAGAAGTTTTTTGTAGCGGCTAAAATGCTCAAGAATAATTTTGGCAATCTCCCGAAGCTTCAATAAAGCTGTTAAATCAGATGCGGCAATCACGGCAACATCTTCCTTAAGCGGTTCGAAAATACTATTCTCGGTACAAGTAAGCAGGGTATCCTTGTTTTTAAAGTAATTATAAAGCGTTCCTTTTGCCACACCCGCAGTTTCCGCGACTCTGCTCATGGTAATGTCTTCGACACCATGATCCATAATTATTTGAGTAGCGGCTTCGCATATTTTAGTGTGCATGACCTGGTCAAGCAAAGCTTTTTGTTCTTCTGAAAATCTAGCCATTTAAAAACTCCTGTTAAATATCTTTAGTGACCACACAGTCATTATAATGACCGAACGGTCATTTGTCAAATAAAAAGCATAAAAAAGCATCAGCATTTTCCCCAAGTAGTGCCAGGAGCAGCCTTGCTC
>JAHOYW010000361.1 GCA_019038735.1 Victivallales bacterium
GTATAGTCCTGACTAAATTTGATGGCGACGCACGGGGCGGAGCTGCTTTATCAATACGCCGCGTTACCGGCTGTCCGATTAAATTTGTCGGTGTTGGTGAAAAAATAGACGACATGCAGGTATTTCATCCTGACCGCATAGCTTCGAGAATCCTTGATATGGGTGATGTGGTTTCGCTAGTGGAGAAGGCATCTGAAGAGCTGGATATGGCGAATGCTGAAAAACTCAAAAAGAAATTTAAAAAGAATCAATTTGATTTCAATGATTTCCTGTCTCAACTCAAACAGATAGCAAAACTCGGCGGTGCTGAATCAATTATGAAAATGCTCCCCGGCGGACGAGATTTCAGCAAAGCTATTGGAGCTCTTGACCCAAAACATTTTTCCCGCATTGAAGCAATTATCCTGTCCATGACTCCCAAAGAACGCGCTAAGCCGGATTTAGTTGATTTTTCCAGGCGAAAACGTCTCGCTAAGGGTAGCGGTAATACTCTGGAGCAGGTATCCGGCATGGTCAAACAATTCAATCAAATGCGTAAGATGATGAAAAAGACCGGAATGTTTAAAAAATTATTCAACAGTTTTGCCGGTGACGACATCTCGTCTATGGGCGGCATGAATTCCATGACAGACATGACTGACATGGGCGGCGGAATGGGCAGTCTTATGGATAGTGAAAATATCATTTCCAAAAAGGAAGCCGACAAGAAAAAACGCCTGAAAAAACTTAAGAAAAAACAACAAAAGAAAAACAGAAAGAAAAGATAATAAAAATAGTTGTACAAAAAAAGCTGGGAGCGCCGGTCTCCAGGCCGGCAACTTAAAACTTAAAACTTAAAACTTAAAACTAGAGGAATGTAATATGTTGACTTTAATTATATCTATAATGTTCGGATTAATTGCAGGCTGGGCGAGTTCTTTAGAATATGACATGACTTGGACAATCATTATCGCGGCATCGGTTTTTGCTGTATTCTGGATCGGAATTGGTTTATTTATACGTCGGCAAATCAATAAAGTAAACGCCACTATTCAAGATCAAATGGGTGAAGCGCAAAAGAGAATCAACCGGAAACTTCAAATGTTCCAGAATAAACCCGGTGCGAATGTCAAATCAGTACAAAAAACATTAGAAAAAGATCAAAATGAAGCTATTGCCGCGGCACTAAAGACAACTCATCAGATTGACCGTTACTTTAAATGGAATTTTCTCCTCAAAAAACAGATTTCCACTATGCGCATGATGTTTTATTATCAAATGAAGAATTTCAAAAAAGTAGATGAATTACTCCCCGGGTGCATGTTCCTTGATCCGCGTGCGACAGCTTTCAAAATAGCCCGCATGTACAAACGCAAAAATGGTGACATTGACAGTTTCTTCGCCAAAAAATGCCGACGTCTCAAAGGTGAAAACGCTGCATTGCTTTACGGTTTATATTCATGGATATTAGTTAAGAACGACGAAGCGGACAAAGCTCTCAAGCTCCTGACTGCCGCCCGCAAAAAAATCAATCATCCGACAATCGTGGAAAACCGCGAAAAATTAGCCAACGGTAAAATCAAGCAATTTTCCAACTCCGGTTTAGGCGAGTTATGGTATTCACTCTACCTCGAAGAGCCAAAAGTAAAACAAAAGAAAATGCACCGAAAATTCTAATCAAAAGAACTACTAGAGTCATATCATTTTTGCACCCCTGAGACAGGGGTGACTACATTTCTAAGCTAAAACGATGTAGCCACGGCTGTCTCTAGCCGTGTTTTCTTTAATATCGTGTATTATCCTGAGTTCAAGTAAAGAAAAATAGATTTTTTATACACATAAAGCTTGTCAAGTAAAGAAAATGGCATTATCTTTACACGTAAGCAAGAACATGTATAGTTTTTGACATTATCTTTACATAAAGGAAATTTTAGTTATGGACAAGGTGTTAGCCCCATTGCCGTTACAGGTTAATCTGGAGACTCCAGCTATATTAAAAAAGTTATCCTCAGCTCATCGTTTTCTAGCAGAGCTCAAAGGTGTTGCTGAAACGATTCCGAATAAAGTCATCATTATTAATACTCTGGCACTACAAGAAGCTAAGGACAGCTCGGAAATAGAAAACATTATCACAACACATGATGAGCTATACAAAGAAGAATTGTTTTCCGATGCGGTGAAAAATCCAGCAAGCAAAGAAGTCAGTTATTACATACAGGCGGTAAAAAAAGGTTTTGCGCTGATAAAGAAACGGCAATTGCTGACCGCTAGTGATATTCTGAAAATCCATAAAGAACTTGAGCACAACAATGCTGGTTTTAGAAAACTTCCCGGAACCGAGTTAAAAAATCAATCTACTGGAGAAATTGTATATACTCCACCTCAAGACTATGAGGAAGTAGTTTCTCTAATGTCCAATCTCGAAAATTTTATTAACGATGATTCGCTATCTGGAATTGATCCTTTAATCAAAATGGCTGTAATCCATCACCGTTTTGAAAGTATCCATCCCTTTTATGACGGCAATGGGCGCACTGGCAGAATAATCAATGTCCTGTATCTGATACTAAAAGACTTGCAGAAACTGCCAATACTGTATCTGAGCCGTTACATCACACGCAACAAATCTCAATATTACACCCTGCTAAATGAAGTCCGCACAAAGGATTCCTGGGAACAATGGATTTTGT
>JAHOYW010000379.1 GCA_019038735.1 Victivallales bacterium
CTTTGAGTATGCCTGAAATGATTATTGCGTCTGTGGTATTGCTTTTTGTGGCAACTCTTTCGTCCGTTATTTTTAAGCGCTTTAAAATTCCTTATACTATCGGTTTAGTACTGGTCGGTATCATTTTTTATAATATTTGCGGAGCGATTCCGGCATTTGAGAATTTTCGCCATTTGCGCCTGAATTATGACCTCATTATGTTTGCGCTTTTGCCTAGTCTGATATTTTCCGCGGCTATAAATATTGATTCAAAACTGCTCTTTAAAAATTTAAATCCAACTTTTCTCTTAGCCGGTCCGGGACTGCTTATTTCCGCCCTTGTAACTAGTTTTATTATGTATTATTTTACTCCGCTGGATCTGGCTGCTTCCTTGTTGTTCGGCGCGCTTATTTCCGCGACTGACCCGGTAGCGGTGATTTCTTTATTTGAAATTGTGGGAGCTCCCAAACGCTTGCGTATACTGGTGGATGGCGAAAGTCTTTTCAATGACGCGACCGCGATTGTAGTGTTTGTTTTGCTGCAGAAAGTAGTGCTTGCCGGAAGCGCGTTTACAATATTTACGCTTGGTGTTGCCGCTGGTGATTTTATCTTCATATTTCTGGGAGGATTTTTTGTTGGAGCTCTAAGCGGCTATATTATGGCTCAGATTCTTCTTTTTATAAAGAATGATCCAATGGTGTCAACTGCCCTGTCCGCGATTGTTGCCTATACGGCGTTTATTTTTGCGGAAAGGGTTTTAGAAGTGTCCGGTGTGATGGCTTGTCTGGGGGCAGGGATGGTGATTAGTCATTACAGTTCCAGCCGCTTTACCGCGAAGACTAAAGCATATCTCAAGAATTTCTGGGAATTTGTCTCTTTTATTGCCAATAGTTATATTTTTATACTGCTCGGATTTACGGAGAAATTTTATCTTTTCAGTGAACAAGTTTTCAATTTCTCGATTTTAAAATACATTATTTGGGGAATTATTGCTATTCAAGTCTCTCGCGCAATCATTATTTTTGCTATTTGTCCGCTTATTGGAATGCGTGATAAGAGTAAAAAAATAGACTGGAAATATCAAGTAGTGATGTTCTGGGGAGGCTTGCGGGGAGCGGTTCCGCTGGCTTTGGTATTCAGTCTGCCGGAAAACATGCCGTACCATCTTTTAATTGTTCAGATAACCCTCGGCGTGGTGCTTTTTACTCTTATTGTTCAGGGCGGAACTATCAGCAAACTGCTTAGTTTACTTAAGCTTGATCGGGCATCTTTATATAGACGTTTTTCAAAGAATCATGCCTTGCTTTTGACTTATAAGCATGGAATGAAAAAACTTATGGAATTAGCTCTTGTCTGGGATTTTCCTAAAGAGGTAGTTGAGCAGTTAAAAAATAAATATCAGAAAAAGATTAATGAACAGACCATCCGGCTTAATGATATTGTAAAGAACAAAGATGAGGAACAAAATGAGCTCAGACGAACTATATGGACGCAGGCTTTACGGGTGGAAAGTAATTCTTTGAGAGAACTTTTTGAGTCAGGATTTATCCATGAAAATCTTTTTCGAGATTTAGACTTTTGTATGGATCAGCAGTTGGAAATGATTATTAACGGCAATGAATTGCCTCCGCAGAACGCTTATGGTTCATTCCAGAAAAATACAATCAGAAAATTTCTGGAAAAATTTAAGCATTGGAGTTTTGGCAGAAAATATAAGGCTTATCTTTTGAACGAGGAATATTTAGCTTACTGTACTCTTGCCATTGGAATCCTTGCCGCGCGGAAACGGCTTGCCGAACTTAAAAAGGATGATTTTTTTAGAGATTACCTTGAAGGGATCAATATTTGTGATGATTTTTATAAAGGGAATATGGATAAGTTACTGGAGCGTGTAAAAGCTTTCAGGGCGAGTAATGTTAAATTATTGACAACAATAAGTTTAACGACATTACAGGAAATGGTATATTCCAACGAATTGACATTAATTGACGAATTACTGGAAAATACGGAAGTCTCAGAAGAAATACACAGCGAGCTGTCCGCGTTATTTCATCAAAAAATAAAAGAAAACGGCAAGCAGGTATATCAGAAAATAATGGAAATATAAAAAACGGATTAGCCTACACTAATCCGAATCTTTGCTTGTAGATTTTTAGCCTATCTGTGTTTCCAGATAGTCGCGAAGCTCGGTAACTGCTACACGTTCTTGTTCCATTGAATCACGATGCCGTACGGTTACGGCATTGTCGTCAACAGATTCAAAGTCAAATGTAATGCAGTAGGGCGTGCCGATTTCGTCCTGACGACGATAACGTTTGCCAATACTGCCGGTAACATCAAACTCACAACGGAAATAACGGTTGAGTTTATTGTATAAGTCTTTGGCATTTTCGGACAGCTTTTTCGATAATGGTAAAATAGCCACTTGAATTGGAGCTATTGTCGCTGGGAAACGCAGGACTGTGCGAACATCCGCCGCCTTGCCGTCTTTAGCTTCACCGATGACTTCTTCGTCATAAGCTTTGCAAAGCAAGGCAAGGAAAGTTCTATCCAGACCCACAGAAGTTTCGATAACTGTCGGCATGATTTTGCGGTGAGTATCGTGATCCATATACTGCTGTTCTTTGCCTGAAAATTCTTCATGCTGTGACATATCC
>JAHOYW010000282.1 GCA_019038735.1 Victivallales bacterium
TAGGATAATATAGCATCATTTTGTAAAAAGTCTATAATAGAAAGCGAATTGGTATAAGGGCAAAAAGAATGCCGGTCTGACGACCGGCACTCTCATTTTTTTGCGAAATCCGCACCTTGCGAAGAAATCAATCCTCGCTTAGCTGCATTTACTGTATGTACACGCTAGGCATTTCAAGCAGTTTTCCTGATTGATCAGTGCGCGTTCGTTACATTGCGGGCAAATCATTTTGTTTAAATCCCCGACTTCTGTTAGATTTGCGTTTGACTTTATTTTATTCTTTCCTGTTGTTATACCGATTTTTTCCAGATGATGCTCAACTACATAACCAATCTCGGCAGCTAGTGAAGGCATATATTTGCCTTTTTTGAAATATCCGCCATTCGGGTCGTAGATACTTTTGAGTTCATCAACGAGGAAAGTCGGCTTTGAGTCGTGTCTGAACACTGCTGAAATCAATCGAGTGATAGCTACTATCCAACTAAAATGCTGTAGATTCTTTGTGTTGATAAACAATTCATAAGGACGGCGTTCGCCATCTTCAATCAAGTCATTTATGGTTACATAGAAGGCATCTGGCGAAAGCGAAGTCTTTAATTTGTATGTAGTTCCTTCGAGTTCTTCTGGACGTTTCGGAATTGTATATTTATTATTACTCAACTGAACCGCTTCCGGTTTTTTCTTTTTCTCGTCTTTAACCAAAACCCCAGTAATAAATTCAGACGGACGGAATGTAGTACAACCCTTCAATCCTTTTTCATAGGCTTTCATATAAATGTCTTCGAAATCCTTGAATGGATAATCAGAAGGAATATTAATAGTTTTAGATATTGAACTATCCACATGTTTCTGTAATACAGCCTGAATTTTCAGGTGTTCGTTCGGTTTAACATCACTTGCGGCAACAAAGTATTCAGGCAAATCTTTATCATCAAGAGCAGCAACATTCATTGATTTACAGTAGAGATTATAGGCATAATCCGATATTTTCACTTTTGTAACATCATCCTCATGGCTATTGCGAATAGTCCTGGTATAATGGAAAGCAAATACCGGTTCAAGCCCGCTGGAAACATTGCCGGCGAGGAGACTGATGGTGCCGGTCGGAGCAATTGAAGTCAAATGCGAGTTACGGATACCATGTTCTTTTATTCCTTCCTGAATATCTTTAGGCATGTTCTTAATAAACTTGCCCTGACAATACTTTTGCGCATCAAGCATGCTGAATGAGCCTTTTTCTTTTGCCAAAGCAATACTGGAACGATAGGCGGCATGTGAAATAGTCTGCATAATTTTTTCAGCAACTTTAGCTGATGCGGCTGATCCGTATTTAATTCCGAGGAAGATAAACGCATCCGCCAGACCGGTTATGCCTAAACCCATGCGGCGTTTTGATTCCGCCTCAAGTCTTTGCTCTTCCAGCGGGTAGTTACTCAATTCAATAACATTGTCCAGGAAGCGCACAGCAACCGTAACGACTTCTTCAAGCCGTTTGTAGTTAAATTCAGCTTTATCAGTAAAGGGTTTAGTTACAAAACGCGTCAAGTTGGCAGAACCCAGCAAACACGCTCCGTATGGTGGCAAAGGTTGTTCGCCGCAGGGGTTGGTCGCGGTGATTTCTTCGCAGTAATTCAAATTGTTCATTTCATTGATTTTATCAATCAGGATAAAGCCGGGTTCCGCGTAATCATAGGTGGAACGCATAATAGTCTGCCATAATTCAGCCGCTTTTACAGTTTTATGAACTTCGCCGTCAAATTTCAATTCCCAATCGCTGTTGCTTTTGACCGCTTCCATAAATTCTTTAGTGATTCCAACAGATAAGTTGAACATCTTGAGCTGTTCATTTTTGCGTTTCGCAGTGATAAATGTCTCAATATCCGGATGGTCACAACGCATGACACCCATTTGCGCTCCACGTCGCTGTCCGGCACTCATGATTGTGCGGCAAGTAGAGTCCAATACCTGCATAAAGCTTATTGGACCGGATGATTGTGCTCCACAACCTTTGATATGTGAACCTTCAGGACGAATGGTAGAGAAATCAAAACCGACTCCGCCGCCTTGTTTCTGAGTCATCGCGGATTCTTTGACTGTGTCAAAAATTCCTTCGATGGAGTCTTCAATTTTATTCATCACATAGCAATTAAACATAGTTACCGCTTTGCGGGAAGTTCCAAGATTAGCAATTATACGTCCGCCGGGAATAAATTCAAAATTCAGAAGTACGTCTTCAAACTCTTTTTGCCATTTCTCACTGTCTTTTTCTCCTGCCGCGCAAGCCTTTGCTACACGATACATCGTCTCTTCTATATTCTTATCTTCAGGGACATCATTCCCTCCGGCAAAACGGTATTTGCGATTCCATATATCTTCTGAAATGTTGTAAGTACTACCAGTATCGGACATTATAATCTCCTTCTTTTTTTTGATGTTTTTCCACTTCTCAGGACAAACAATCGGTTAATAAATGTAAATAGTTGATAATCCGCATGATGCAATATATATAGTGGTCTAACTGGATAGAAACCACAACATATAGTATGTCAGCCATTTTTACAGTAACTTTCTAAAAACAAATATCAAGCCGTTTTTTTATTTTTTTTCAATTATTTTTTTTTGAC
>JAHOYW010000137.1 GCA_019038735.1 Victivallales bacterium
GCTTTGGAGATATTCCAAAAAGTCGAAGAAGAAATAACTGTTCCAGAAAACATAAAAGATTATTCCATCTTTTTACATGAAGACAGCGTATATGAATGTTTCAATGGACAAGGAAAACTTCTAAGAGATCAAAAGGGCAAAGAACTTTCAACAAAAGATGTTGAAAAAGCAAAATCTTTTATAGTCTTAAAAAATCTTTTAAATAAATTGCTATCTCTGCAACTTTCTGAATATGCCAGTGATGACGAAGTGGAAGCGACAAGGAGAGTGTTTAGCCAGGAGCATGACTTGCATGTGAAAAAATTCGGCTATATAAGCCAAAAACTTACACATAAACACCTCGTTGACGATTCGGATTATATTAAACTTGCAGCAACCGAAAATGTAAATGAAAAAATAAAAACCTTGCCAAGTGGCAAAAAGTCATTGACTAAAGAATATTCTAAAGGAGATATATTCTTTCAAAGAACACAATTTCCCTGGAAAGAGCCAACTTCAGCTAAAAACATCATTGAAGCTGGACTAATCAGCCATGCCTACCGCCATGCCGTCAATCTGGAATATGTCAAGAATCTAATGGATATTAATTCCGAAGCTGAAGCTAAAAGACTTCTGCTTGACAGCGGTGATTTTTTTGAAAATCCGACAACTAAACTTATCGAACTTAAAAGTAAATACTTGAGCGGAAACGTCGCAAGAAAACTTGACGTCGCTCAAAAAATAGCTTGCGACAATCCTAAATATAAAAGCAATGTGGCCGCTTTAATTAACGTGCAACCAAAACCGTTGCATATAGAGGAAATTGATTTCAAACTCGGTTCTTATTGGCTGCCAGCAGAAACCATCGAAAATTGGATTAAAGATCAACTATCGGCAAAATGTGAAGTTAAATATATCCCGTCGGCCGATAAATGGGAAATAAATCCAAACTTTAACGATCGCTATGAAATAACTGATTACAAAGTAAATTCAATGGATGTATTTGACATTATTCTGCTTACCTTAAACCTTAAAGACCCAATTGTAAGAGATAAAATAATAGATCGAGATGGAAAAGAAAAGTACATAATAAATCAAGAAGAAACATTAGCCGCTCGTCATATACAGCAAACAATGATTGATTCATATAAAGCCTTTGTCATGAATGATGATGTAAGCGGACAAGCGATTGAGAAAATTTACAATGAACTTTTTAATAATCATGTAGACAGAGAACATCAATTACCGCCATTTGATGTATATCCAAATGCCTCAGAGTTTATTAACGGTGAAAGATTTGTTTTTCGTGAGCATCAGAAAAAAGGAGTTACCAGGTGTATTGAAAGCAATACGCTTTTAGCACACTGCGTGGGTTCGGGAAAGACTGCGGTGATGATTACCGCGGGAATGGAACTAAAACGCCTCCAGTTGGCTACAAAGTCGCTAATTGTGGTTCAAAATGCTACACTTGAACAATTTGCTGCATTTGCACCAAAGTTATATCCAAACGCTAGAATTCTCGTTGCCGAGAAGAAAGATTTGGTTAAAGCAAAAAGAAAACGCTTTTTAAGCAGAATAGCAACCTGTAATTGGGACATAATAATAATGGCTCAAAGTTCTTTTGATATGATTAAAAACGACCCAAAAGTAGAAGAAAAACACTTTCAGGATCAAATTGATGACCTTGACTCAATAATTAACGATCTTCACAACAAAGGATCTCGCTATGGCATAAAAGATGCAGTTAGGGCCCAAAAACAGCTCAAAGTCAGGCTTGCAAAGCTTTTGGAAAGAACTAACGAAGAAGATATTTTATACTTTCACGAGCTTGGAATAGACGCATTATTTATTGATGAAGCTCATGCCTACAAAAAGAATTTCTTTGTTACCAAAAAAGAAAGAGTTAAAGGGCTTGATACCAGTTCAAGCCAAAAAAGTTTTTCACTTTCAATAAAAATAAAAACCATTTGTGGAAAAACCAACGGTCGAAATATATACTTAGCAACTGGCACGCCAGTTACTAACACTTTGGCTGAATTATGGAATATGGTTCGATATATTTCTCCAGAAATATTAGCAGATTACCATATCACAACTTTTGACCGTTTTGCTTCAACCTTTACCGAGACCGAAACTGCTCTTGAAATAGATGCAGCGGGTCGTTTTAAAATGATTACGCGTTTTGCAAAATATACCAATGTTACCGAAATGTCAAAAATGTTTAGATCCGTTGCAGATGTAATATTGTCGGAAGATCTCAAAGATGTAAAACGTCCACCAATCAAAGGTGGAGCTACTCAAAATATTAATATTCCCCGAAGCTCAAATATAAGTAAATACATGGAATACTTAAGTGCCCTTTATAGGTGGTACGAAAACTTACCAGACAAAAGAGAATATTCTCACATACCGCTAATAATCTATGGACAATCCCGCAAAGCAACTATTGATATGCGTTTAATTGACAGTAGGCTTGCTGACGATCCTGATTCAAAACTAAATACTTGTGTCAATAAACTATTCGATAAATATCGGGAATATGACTTTCAAAAGGGTACTCAGGTTGTTTTTTCAGACCTTTATGGGGTTCTAGGCATAAACTGACAAAATGGTTCGGTTTTGATTATGTTTAGCCTC
>JAHOYW010000366.1 GCA_019038735.1 Victivallales bacterium
ATTTAAAAAATCAAGAAAGATGTAGCCGCCTCTGTCTCTAGAGGCGCAATATGAGCAAGATAGACTTTTAGTAATAACTATCTTTTAGATTGCAAATCAGTATTAAACATAACTTTTGTAGGAGAAAATGGAATCCTCTTTGCTTTTTGTAATATTTATGGCTATCGTTCAGGGAATTGCTGAATTTCTACCGATAAGCTCTTCCGGACACCTTGCTGTACTTGGACGGCTTTTCAGTTTTAACGCGGAAACGAATGCCACACTCAATATCGTTCTGCACGCGGGTACGCTTCTGGCGATAATTTTTTACTATTTTAAAGAATTAATCAAAATATTGACAAGATATGATTTTGACTTAATCGGAAAACTTGCAATCGCGACAATTCCCTTAGGAATTATTGGTGTTATTGTCAAGTTTATGGCTTGGGATGAAAGCATATTTAATAATTTATTTGTTCCGGGTATCGGCTTTCTAATTACTGCCACAGTGCTACTTTGGGGACAAAAATCTAAAAATGAAAAAACTTTGGATAAATTGACTTTCAAGCAAAGTATTTTGATTGGTATAGCTCAGGCAATTGCGGTATTTCCCGGAATATCCCGAGCGGGTTCAACGATTTCAGCCGGATTGAAGTGTGGTCTCGAGAAAGCTGACGCTGCACGATTTTCTTTTTTGCTGGCAATCCCCGCAATCGGCGGAGTAGTGCTTGTCAAAATGTTCCTGCTCTTGAAAAATACTAAACCTACGTTACATTCTTTAAGTATATCTCATTTGGCGATTGGTTTTATTGTCTCCGCGATTATAGGTTATTTTTCTTTACGTTTACTGTTAAAGATTTTGCAACGAGGAGATTTTAAATATTTCGCTTGGTATTTAATTTTTTTAGGATTAACGACTTTAAGTTGGGCAATCGTTAATGCCTGCGCTTAATTGTTTATAGACGGGGAACTTATGAATAGTAAAAAAAATCTTTTTATCGGCACCGGAAAAATGGCGACAGCTATCGCCGCCGGAATGATTGCCAAAGGCTTTGAGGCATCACAGATCAAGGCTTTTGATATATCAGCTCAAGCAGCTAAAGACTTCAGCATAGCGACCGGAGTAAAAGTTGAAACTGAAGACCTGAGAACTGTCTTGGATGAATCAGACACGGTCATTGTCGCGGTAAAACCACAACATATAGAACAAGCTCTCAAAGAGAATTCTGATTTATACGAAAGCAAATTGATAATCTCAATCGCCGCTGGAGTAAAAATCGCCAAACTGCAGGAGATTACCAAGGCATCGCGAGTCATCAGGGTCATGCCTAATACTCCGGCTTTAGTTGGTGAAGCGGCTTCCGCCTGGTGCGCGTCTAAACAAGTGAATGACGAGGATATTGTCTTGATTAATGAGATTCTCGCTTCAGTCGGCACTGTTTGTAATATTGATGAAGACCTTATGGATGCGGTTACTGGAGTCAGCGGTAGCGGTCCGGCTTATGTCCTTGATTTTATTCTGGGACTGACTGATGGCGGCATTAAAGCTGGTTTAACGCAGGATGTGGCGGCGGCTTTGGCGGCTCAAACTGTTTTTGGAACAGCTAAATTATTGATTGAATCCGGTCGTCATCCGGCAACTTTGCGTGACGAAGTTACATCACCTGGCGGGACCACCGCCAAAGCATTGGAAGTCTTGGGAGAAAAAGCTTTTAAAGAAACAATTATCGAGGCGGTTCTTGCCGCCACTAAACGTTCCGTCGAGCTCGGCAAACAATAAGGATATAGTGCAAATGGATAGTGCTAAAAGATTAAGTGTAATCATTCCGGTATTTAACGAAGCCGATACAATCGAAGATGTCATCGCGCAAGTAAAAAAACGTCCTGAAACCGGCGAAATTATTATTGTTGACGACGCGTCCACAGACGACACGGCTAAACACCTGAAACAATTTGAAGGCAAAGCTGACATGAAAGTTTTTTATCAGGATGTCAATCAAGGGAAAGGAGCGGCAGTCATCCGCGCGATAGCGGAAGTAAGTAAAGATTTTGTCATTATCCAAGATGCTGATTTCGAATATACCCCTGAGGATTGGCCGATTGTGTTGAAACCTCTAATTGACGACAAAGCTGATGTTGTCTATGGTTCAAGATTTATGGGCACGTCCGGCATGGCGAGATTTTTCGGTCATGAAATGGGCAACAAGTTCTTAACTTTTGTTTCAAATGTGTTTTCAGATCTCCACTTGAGCGATATGGAGACTTGCTATAAAGCTTTTCGGCGTGAAGTCATGCAGAATCTCAATCTTGAATCAAAGCGTTTCGGGATAGAAGTTGAATTCACCGCAAAAATAGCGAAAGCCAGAATCATCCGCATTTGGAATGTTCCAATTTCCTACAATCCAAGAAGTTTCAATGCCGGCAAGAAAATAACCTGGAAGGACGGTGTTTCAGCATTATATCACATCGTGAAATACAATGTTTTTTCAGATTCCAAAAAATTCTACAAAAAACCATGGTCAGAAGTCCTCGGAAGAGACTCAAGATAAAAAATATTTTGTTACCATTGTTCCGTACATAAATGGTATCATTATAATTCCTTGCTTCACGCGCTTGTATTATACCGTTTGGTAT
>JAHOYW010000356.1 GCA_019038735.1 Victivallales bacterium
GACATGCACTATCCAGAGACTCTTCCACATTGCTTTTAACAGCTTTGATTTGATTATCAAGCCAAATATCCCGATTCTTCTCTTCCATCAATAACTCGGGACGCATTTGTCCAAGTTCTTCATGATAAAACCAAACCGGCACATAATCTGGTTTTTCACCCGCAAAGACCTTCGCAAACTGATTTTCACGATAGTTAAGTTCTTTCCATTGTGCTTCTGTAAACATTTTTTCAATTACCTTATTTTAAACATTTTTTTCAAGAAGGTTCACTTCTTTTATTGCACCGGTCTTTGGATTGACCTTGAGTGTTTTTATTTCAAAAGCGGATAGATTAAGCTTAATCTTTTTATCAATAGCAGGCAAAGAAAGAACTGTACTTCTTTTTTCCCCGGTCGGTTCAAACAAACGAATGATAATATCTTCGCTGCTCTCCGCACGCTTCATTGCCGTAATTTGTACCACATCATCACTAAGAGTTGCCAATGCTTTAGTTTTCTCGCCCAGTCCCGGCGGAAAAAATGAAAGTGCGAAAGGTTTTTCATTTTTCGCAAGTGCCTCGCGATCAATTCGTTCAAGACGTTCATCAAGCTCTCCGGCGTTAAACCAGAAACGGAAACAGCGAAGTCCTTGATCTGAACGCGGAGTATAACGGTCATTCGGAATGGAGGTATCATCGATATCTGCCGCATAAGCGGGAGACCTGAGCAATGTCAAGCGTAAACCATCTTTTGAAAAATCAGAACCATAGCTACCATCATTTATACAGGTCAGGGCAAAATTGTCTTTCTTAGATACTACGCCTACCCACTTCTGCGCCACAGCTTCATTACCAGCAAGCGGTAAATCCTGTACACCGTATGCCACTTGACCAATATATTTACTTTTAGTCATAGCGGTTGGAATTGATAATTTCAGCATTTTATCCTTTTCCTGCCAGTGCACATGAACTTCAACTTCAATTTCAGTCCCTTGTTTCGGGAGTTTATAACGTTGCATAATACTGGAATTTCCATAGGAAAAAACAGCTTCGACAACACTCCGTACAGAACCGTCTTCTATCACGCGAACCGAAGAAATGTTTTTCTCCGCAATCCCGGAAAAGCGCGAACCGTCTTCACGGTTCATCAATCTGAACCCACCAAGAAGTTTCCTAAAACTGCTACTATACATATCCCAAGAGTCATGATTATCAGCAATTACCAGCGGCTCAAAAGTCCGCGGTTTTACACAGTCAAGGCCTTGGCTTCGATAGCGATCAACTAAACCTGTTCGGGTATTAATAACTACCTCCAAATCCGAGGTTTTAAAGATAATTTTCCCGGACGACGCTTTGAGAGCTTTTTCCGGTTTGCTGTCTAGTTTCTTTAGACGGCAATCAAAACGATTCATGCCGGGAGTTAGCTCAGCCTCAAATGCAATGCGTTTGCGCCACTCATGGTTCAGGTTGCTTATTTCTTTCTCCACCTGCGTTGCTAAACAATGTTTTCCCTGCCACGCATCCACCTTGTGAAAACCGCCATCAAAATTACAGTCTGCCATATTGAACTCGCATTCAAGCTGCTGCCGGACATTAAATGGATGCGGGTTATAGACCAATACAGGAATTTCGCCTTCCTTCGCTTTTTTCTGACCAGATGCCAAAGCAAAGAAAGCTCTCGCCTTCAGTCTTGAAACAATTTCCAGCCCGTGATCCGCCTGTCTGATTGCCGCCTGTTCAACCGGTTCAATAGATGAGCCCGGCAGAATATCGTGAAACTCTGTAACCATAAGATCGCATAAAGCTTCGTGAATGTCCTCATAAGGATACTCCATAAGTCCTTGGGCCGATGCGGTCGATGCCATTTTTTCCAGTGCGTAAATTCCATTTTCAAGAAGACGATGTTTTTGTTTTATCAAAATCTGCGAGGTATAACAACCAATCGCCCAAGGATTAAGGTCATTTTCATGCAAAGGCAGTTTCTTTTCACTCTTTGTGATATTTTCAAAGTACTCTTCAGGCGTGGAATGCTTGATCCTTATGTCATTTGTTTCTTCAATGAGTTTATTTACATTACGCACATCAATTCTAGAAGGCCCGCCGCCGTGATTACCCACGCCCCAGAGCATAGTGGAAATTTCTTTGTCAGAATGATCGATTATCCATTTTTCAATCTTTTCCTTTGCCTTACCCAAGGGTGAATTATATGGAAACTCGAAACGATGCGCCTTGACCCGCGAACCATCATAGCCGCTCCATATAAAATCATCCGCGGCAAGTTTAAAATCCTTATCATCGGCGGTAGGACGACCAAACAGGTAGGAATCATAACCGCTTTTGGCAAGTATTTGAACAAGTCCGCGAGTATGACCAAAAGGATCAAAGTTGATCGCGGTCGTTGGTTCAACCCCGAAATGCTTTTTAAAATAGCTTTTCCCCAGCAGGATTTGCCGGACAAACGATTCGCCGCTTGGCATATTGCAGTCAGGCTGAAGATACCAGCCGCCCATTATGTGCCATCTGCCTTTTTTGACCAGCTTTTGAATCCGCTTGAAAAGCGAAGGTTCATATTCCTGAACCCACTTATAAAGCGTTACCTCATTATGATTGAATATGAATGTATCATTT
>JAHOYW010000234.1 GCA_019038735.1 Victivallales bacterium
TTCGTAATGAATTTTGGAGTATAAAAAACACCATCTTTTTTGCGTTTGCTTTTGGTTTTGTCAGCGGAAATTCCCTCCAGCTCCGCCGTAATCTCTTCGATTTCCGCTAATGAATGTTCAAATATATGACCAAGTATATTGACATCTATCTCTGTATTGAAATCATAAGACGAAAGTTTCCGCAAGTCCTTAATCAAGGCACTATCATCAATTTTTAGATTGTCCAGAATCTCGTCAGGATAAAAAAGTCCGCCATTATAAGCCGGAATGTCGTCAGCGGGAATTTTCCCCTTGCGTCCGAAATTCAGGTAGTCGAAAAACTGATTATATATATCGTAGAGCGGCTTGTAGGCATCTTCATCTTTTAATGTCTCAAAACGTTGAATAACGCGGGTAATCAAGTTAGGCGGCAACAGTCCTCTGTCTTCCGCGAAAAGAATAAACAGGAAGCGGTCAATCAGTTTTTGAGATTTTTTAAACAGCGTGAGTTTATCGTAGCTTGAATTATTTTTTACTAAATTATCAAAAAGATTTTTCTTAAAAACAGAATAGTCTTTATAAAGTTGTTTTGATACGTTTTCTTCGTGAAATACGCTTTCTTCTTTGAGTTTCAGCGGAATATCCGCGAAAATACTGTTTTTGTTTAAAATCAGATACAGCAGTTCAAAATCTTCTCTGCTCAAATGGAATAAATCAAATTCTTCATGTTCATCGGCGTAATCAATATAAAAGCGTAGTTTCTGAAAATTCGACGTAATGACATATTTACAGCCGGGCTGATTGTTTTTGTAGTTAAAAGCCTGTTGTGTAATGCTTGTCAAGTCTTTTGTTTTAGTCGATTTCAGTTCGATTACGGCAATAGCTTTGTCGTCTTTCAGGATAGCTCCGTCAGCTTTTTTGCCATCAGACTGGTTCTTGAATTCACGCAGTAGATTATAGTTATCATCGGGTTTTAGTACATATCCCAAAGCATCCACAAACAAATCTCTTAAAAATCCGTCCTGATATTCTTCTTCTTTGAGCTTTTTGATTTTTTCAATTTTGGCAAGCGTATAATTCCCTTTAAAAGCCTGATAAGCCGCTTCAACTTTTTTATCATCAAGGTTAGATAAATATTTATTTATAACTGATTTCTGAAACATCGACATAGTTTTAAACCTTATTCATATTTTCTCTCATAACATCGCGTTTAATGTAGCTTGGCAAATATGGGAAATCAATATGAATAAGAAAAATAATCATTTTGTCAAAAAACGGGTTGCGGATTACAATAAAAGAAAAATTTAGTGTTAATTAGTGGATGAAGCTTTTTAAAGATGCCGGGCTGGAGCCCGGCGCTCCCGGCTTTTCGCTTTTATCCAGTCTAGTGTTTCTTTTTTCGCAGCACGCAGACCGTTCTTCCGCTTATATAGTTGAAAAAAGCTAAAAAGATGCTAAATTAACTAGTCTGAATTAACGAGGGAAGAGATAAAATGATGGATTACGAAAACATATATATTCATATTCCGTTTTGTAAGCAAAAATGTGATTATTGCAACTTTTATTCGGAAGCAGCTCCATCTCCGGAAATGATCGCTAAATTTTTGGATAAACTGGAAAGTAAACTTGAAGCTTTGAATCTGACTAAACCAGTGCAAAGTATATTTATGGGCGGAGGTACTCCATCGCTGCTTTCTCCTGAAGAACTTCAACGCCTGCACCTTATGGTTAAGCAACATATACCTTTGAATTCCGATACTGAAATTTCTATAGAGTGCAATCCTGAAACTTTATCCAGAGAGCGCATGGAAATAATAAGCCCCATGGCAAACCGTATCAGCATCGGAGTACAGGCATTTCATAATAATTGTCTTAATATTCTTGGTCGGGCAAGCTCGCTGGAATATATTGAAAAAGCTTTGCTCATAGCGAAGGAGTTTGAGTTTGATAACTTGAGTATTGATCTGATTTATGGAATCCCGGGTCAAACCCAGGAACAGTGGCTAGCTAATTTAGAAATGGCAGTGAATTCCGGCGCAAAACACATTTCCTGCTACTCGCTCACAATTGAAGAAGGAAGCAAACTTATCAGCAAACTTGATAGTTTTGCACCCGTTGACGATGAAGAAGCTGCTGAAATGTGGGTGAAAACCGGTGAATTCCTCGAGCAAAAAGGTTTTTCTCGTTACGAAGTCTCTAATTATGCCAAGCCTGGAGCCGAATGTAAACATAATGTTAATATATGGTACGGACAAAATTATCTTGGTTTAGGACCTGCTTCGGCATCTTTCGATGGCAAAACCCGCTGGACTGAACCTGCTTCGCTGGATGATTGGCTTAACGATAAAGACGTGGAAAAAGACTTTATTGAACCGGAATACCGTTTAATAGAAATTTTTATTATCGGTCTGCGTACAGTAGAAGGATGGAATCGGGATAATTGGGAAAAAATTCCTTTGCAAAAATCTATACATGTTGAATGGCAGGTGATGGTGCAAAAAGCCCTAAAGGTAAGCAGAATCCATCCAGAACTCCTGAAAGTAAGTCCTAAAGCTATTCGCCTGACAGAAAAAGGATTATTGTTCTGGAATACTATAGCTGAGGCTTGGCTGGAATAAATATTATGG
>JAHOYW010000081.1 GCA_019038735.1 Victivallales bacterium
AGTTTTTGAAAAATACAATATTTACCCGGACATCTGCCCTGAACAGGATTTTGGCACAGACGGTCTTTTTAAGGCGCTTGCGGGCGAGATAAAAAAATCTGATAAAATCATCAGGTTGTGTTCTGATAATTCAAAAGTCGAGTTGACTGAAATGCTGAAAAAAATAGCTCCCGACAGCGAGGGATTAATTTTTTACCGCAATACGCCAATAGCTTACGATTCGCTGCCGGACTTTGACGCGGTGCTCTTTACTAGTCCGTCAACAGTAAGAGCATTTCCAGAATCCGCGCTTGAAGGCAAGAAAATATGCGTAATAGGCAGACCGACCGAAAAAGCTTTAGTTGAATATAATGTAATAAAAGGAACAGAAGCAAGCATTGCTGATATGTTATTAGCTTTGGCGGCTGATACTATAAATAATATTTTAAGTAGTCGGAGGTGCAGCTTGCACCCCGACCGCTATAATATTTGACAGCTTAAAAGATTATAGTCCGATTAAAATCGTGCTGTGCCGGTGCAGGCTGCACCTGGCACTACTAAATGAATAAAAAGTATAATAAAAAAAGGAGCAGATAATGGGATTTCCTGATACTAGATTACGCCGACTGCGCAAAAACGATACTATTAGAAATATGCTTGCCGACCCGATGCCCGGTCCGGAAAAATTTGTTTGGCCGGTATTTGTTGTCGAAGGCAGGGGGATAAAACAAGCGATTGAATCCATGCCCGGACAATTCCGTTATTCGATCGATACTCTGCTTGAAGCTGTCGGCGAAGTCATGGCAATGGGAATTAAATCACTTATGATATTTGGCGTTGTTAGTGCTGAACAGAAAAGCAAGTCAGGCGAATACGCCTGGAAACAGGACGGATTGGTACAGCAGGCTATTTGCGAACTCAAAAAAATCTATCCTGATTTATTGATATTTACAGATGTTTGTGTTTGTGAATACACCTCGCATGGGCATTGCGGAATTCTTGACGACAAAGGCTGTCTTGTTAATGATCCGAGCTTGGAACTGCTCCAAAAAATGGCAGTCAGCCACGCTCAGGCTGGAGCCGACGGCGTCGCGCCAAGCGCAATGCTGGATGGTCAGATACAAGCAATACGTTCTTCGCTTGATTCAGCTGGTCAGGAAAATACTATTTTGATGAGTTATTCCACAAAATTCGCTTCCAGCATGTATGGACCTTTTCGTGAAGCCGCCGACTCTGCCCCATCCTGCGGCGACCGCAAAAGCTATCAGGCGGACTACCGCAATGAACGTGCCGCGATACGAGAATCTATTGAAGACGAGTCCGAAGGCGCGGATATTTTAATGGTCAAACCTTCACTTTTATACCTCGATCTCATCAAACAAATCCGTCAGGAAAGCATGTTGCCTCTTGCAGCTTATAATGTCAGTGGAGAATATTCCATGTTGATTGCGACCGCTGATAAAGGCTGGGGTGATTTAAAAAGCATGGTGCGAGAATCAATTTTTTCTCTCTCCCGCGCCGGAAGTGATATAATTATTTCATACTGGGCAAATCAATATGATAAACTATTAAAGGACTGAACATCGAACATCGAACGTTCAACATCAAATGAAAAGAATACACAGGCATTTCCAGTATCTCTCTTGATTTTATATAATTTGGCAACTATCATAAACGATATTATGCAAAGACTATTTAATCTCTCGTAGCAAAGTAACAAAAATTTAGTTGATATTAAAATTTAATGGTGTAAATTCATTGTATGAAATATAATATTGTAATAAAACCAAAAGCAATTAAAGACGGGAAGAAAATACCGAAAAAAACTTTAAAGCTCATTATTGCGAAAATTGAACTAATGAAAAATGACTTGGAAGGAGATGTAAAACATTTGACTAATTTTACCCCTGAATATCGTTTAAGAGTTGGTAATTATCGTGTTCTTTTTGAAGTAGAAAAAGATGAGATTAAAGTTTATAGAATTAAACACAGAAAAGATGCTTATAAATAGGAGAATATTATGTTGACATTACATCCAAATATATTAGAAAGGAACGGAGTCAAAGAATTTGCCGTATTACCCTTTGATGAATTTAAAAAAGTAAAAAATGAATTGCAGGACTTCGAAGATTTAAAAGATTTAAGAGAAGCCAAAATGGCAGAAAAAAACGTTGCCGGCTTAACTCTCTCAGAAGCTAAAAAAGCATGGAATATAAAAACATAGACTAAAAAAAGCATTAAGTCATTTCCAGTATTTTTCTTGCTTTTACATCGTTTAGGAACTATCAAACGGTAAAATAGGATAAATAACAATGAATAAAGAAAAAATTATGTTCACTTGTCCATTATGTAAAAGTCAATTTCAACATGGTCTTCATTTGTACGGGAAGAACTTGAAACTTTATAAAATGATAGTTTGTAATTCTTGTTGGGAAAGTAACTGGGATGGTTGGACTCCACAGTATGAAATTGTTTTAATTAAACATCTAGAAGAAAATAGTCTACCTATTCCTGCAAGAAATAAAAAAGGTTGGTTGCCAAGAGACTAATTAAACAAAATCTTAACAAATCACTACACTTAATAGCTATAAGTGAGTTCAAACATTA
>JAHOYW010000034.1 GCA_019038735.1 Victivallales bacterium
CAAAGGGACGTTATAAGAGATGAAAAATATCTGTAAATCATTACGGGATTTGTTAGGAACTGAATATGTTTCCGCAGTATGCGAAGCACAGGCTTTTCTAACAGGAGAAGAACAAGCTAAATTTGAACTTATTGCTGACGAGAAAATCGCTTTTTTCCCTGAAAGCTTTCAAACTAGATTGGATGATCTGCTTGGCAGTGTTTCAACTAAAGTTTGTAGCGGACTGCAAAGCAGCAGTGAGGGAGCGGCGGCGGCATCTTTTACCGCAGCTCAGCATGATGAAATGGCTCCGCTTGCCGGAATCGGTCCGATTAGGGTCGGCGAAAACGGCAAGGCTTATCTGGCTGGCAAAAGCGAACATTATCACGCGTCCCTTGGGCATCATTTTCCTGGGTATCGTTTGATTGAAAATGCCAAAAAAATCGGTATTTGCAATGTTACACACAATAATACGCGCGGCTATATCACCCGAATTCTCGAACGCGAACTTATCCGTGTCGCTAATGGTCTGGCAAAAGATGACTCTGCCGGACTTGAAAAAGTTATTGCGTCTGAAGAAGAACACGTCCTCAACCGTGTTACAAATCTGGAAACCGGTAGTCTGGCGGTTGAAGCTTCTCTGAAAATGATGCTCGCCAGATTTTATTGTTTAGACTCTACCTATGATGCGCCAAAATACGCAGGAAAAACTCCTGTATTCTTAGTCATGGCGGACAACGAGGGCGGTAAACAAGCAAATTACCACGGCACGACAGTTCTTACTCAGATCTTGCGCGGTATGTGGCCTGGATTCGCTGAAAAACTTGAAGCTGCCGGACTTTTTAAAGTCGTTCCAGTAACAATTAACGATATTGATTTTTTTACTAAAACCATAGCGGAATATGATCAAGGTGAATACAAAGTAGCCGGTTTCTTCCACGAACTGGTTTTGATGAACTATGGCGGCATAAAGCTGTCGCAGGAATTTGTCAGCGCGACTCACGCGATTTGTCAGGAACATGATATTCCAATCACTGTTGACGAAATTCAATCCTGCATGTGGTCGCCGGAATTATTTATGTTCAAGGAATACAAATGCAATCCGGATTTTGTTTCAGTAGGTAAAGGTTTTCCCGGTGGTCAATACCCGGCTTCCAAAATTCTGACAACTGCCGCAATGGATAGTTTGAATCAATTTGGCGCGCTGGTTACCAATGGACAAGAGGAATTAGCTTCTTTATGTTATCTGATAACCATGGAGTTTGCCGAAACCAATAGTAAAGAAACTGGAGAAGTTGGACAATATTACAATGCTCAGGCGGCAAAACTCATTGAAAAATATCCTGAGACTATTGAAGCACTTGAAGGCGAAGCACACATGACCACTTTTGTCTTTAAGACAGCCGACATGACAAATAAATTCACAGCTTATCTAAACAAAGAGTGTTGTATTGATGTCAGTGCGCAGACTTATAAAGCGGACTGTCCGCCAGTGGCTTTGACTAAACTGCCATTGATAAGTTCACGGCAGACCGTGGATTTCGTAATCGCCAAAATGCATGAAGCATTGGAAACTATAAAGGGTTGAAAATATGAAAAAAATAAAATTTGGAATAATCGGTGCTGGCTTAATGGGCAGGGAATTTGCCAGTGCCTGCGCTCGCTGGTGTCATTTAACTGATATGAACGCGAAACCGGAATTGGTCGCTGTTTGCGACAAAAATCCGGAGCTTTACAGTTGGTATAAAGATAATTTTCCTTCAATTACGCAAATTACTGACGATTATAAGGAATTATTGGCTAATCCTGAAGTGGAAGCTGTGTATTGCGCGGTACCGCATAATCTGCATGAACAGTTTTATTGCGATATTATCAAAGCCGGCAAACATTTGCTGGGTGAAAAACCTTTCGGGATTGATAAAAAAGCCAATGACGCTATTTGTAAATGTATTGGAGAACACCCGGAAGTCTTTGTCAGATGCAGTTCTGAATTTCCATTCCATCCGCCTATGCAGCGTTTAGGAAAAATGATTGAAGATAATTTTTTCGGGCAGATAATTGAAGTTAATTCAGGATTTCTGCATTCCTCTGATTTGAATCAGGAAAAAGTAATCAACTGGAAACGAATGATTGATTTCAATGGTGAATACGGTTGTCTCGGTGATTTGGGTATGCACCCCTGTCACATGCCCTTCAAGGCTGGCTGGTATCCGAAAAATGTCCGGGCGATACTTTCCAATATAGTAAAAGAAAGACCGGATGGCAAAGGGAATATGGTTCCGTGCGAGACTTGGGACAATGGAACCATGTTTTGTGAAACGGAAGATCCGAATACTGGCGAGATATTTCCTATGACAATCAAAACCCAACGTATTGCGCCCGGCGAAACTGATACATGGTATTTTGAAGTAAAAGGCATGAAAGGATGTGGTCGCTGGAACAGCAAAAAACCGCGAACGCTTGAGATTCTGGAATACACTGGCGGAGATCAGGCATGGCAACAGATTGATATGGGCGCACAAGTCGCATTCCCCGGAATAACCGGAGGAATATTTGAAATAGGTTTTTCCGATACCATTCAGCAAATGTGGGCGGCATTCATT
>JAHOYW010000351.1 GCA_019038735.1 Victivallales bacterium
CCTTTTTCCTCTTCCGCGGCTTTTTTTTCCGCTTCTTCCTCGTCTGTTTCTTTAGCGGCTTCTTTTTCCCAGTCAATACTGTCCAAGGTTGAAGCCAGCAAACGCACATCCAGAAAAGTCATGCGTTTCTTAAATTTTTCTTCTATAAGTTTTTGAATATCCGCTAAAGAAACTTCTTCTTTGATTTTCTTCGCCATAAACTTTTTTATTTCATTCTCGTTAGACATTATAACTTATTTCCTTTATTTAGTGATAAATGTTTTTTGCTTTCATTATATAAAAATAACCCCCATAATGACTAAATGAAACCCTTAAATATTTTTTTTTGCCTTAATACATTTGTTTAAAAGAATTTTTAGGGTAAATTAAGTGCTTCAAGCAATTATATTTTATTAAAAAATAAAGGAATAATCAATCATGCGCAGCGATATAATGAAAAAAGGACACGAAAGAGCACCGCACCGCTCTTTGATGATGGCAACAGGAATTAAAGCTGAAGACATTAAAAAACCGTTTATCGGAGTTTGCAACTCTTATACTAATATTGTCCCCGGACACGCGCATTTGGATAAAGTCGGAGAACTTATCTGCGAAGAAATCCGCAAAGCCGGCGGCGTTCCTTATATATTCAATACAATCGCTATCTGTGACGGCATCGCGATGGGACATGACGGGATGAAATACTCTCTCCCGAGCCGCGAACTTATCGCCGACTGCGTTGAATCCATGGGCAAAGCTCATCCTTTTGACGCAATGATCTGCATTCCCAACTGCGATAAAATTATCCCCGGCATGCTCATGGGAGCAATGCGTCTGGATATTCCTACTATATTCTCTTCCGGCGGTCCAATGGCGGCGGGCAAAAGCGCGAAAGGACTCGTTACTGACCTAGTAACAGTTTTTGAAGGCGTTGCCGAACACAAAATCGGTAAGATCGGTGATGAAGAACTGCATGATCTCGAATGCAGCTCATGTCCGAGTGTCGGCTCATGTTCAGGAATGTTCACCGCGAACAGTATGAATTGTCTCTGCGAAGCTTTAGGTATCGCCCTGCCCGGCAACGGCACAATTCTGGCGACCTGGCCGGAACGCGAAGAGTTGTGGCGCAAATCGGCAAAACGCATCGTTGAATTAGCTTTTGCGGGAGCTCCGACCGCAAAACAGCTTGCCAGTCCTGATGCTTTTCATAACGCTTTGACTTTAGATATGGCAATGGGCGGCAGCACCAACACTATTCTGCATACATTGGCTATAGCCAACGAAGCCGGCACTCAGCTTGATTTAAAATTGCTTGATAAAATCAGCTCCAATACTCCAAACATCTCAAAAGTTTCCCCGTCCAGCCAATATCACATGGAAGACGTGCATCATGCCGGCGGAATAATGGCTATCATCAAAGAGGTAAGCAAACGCGGCTTGATCAAAACTGACGCGATAACTGTATCAGGTAAAACTATGGGCGAACAGCTCGCCGAATCACCTGATCCAGACGGAACTGTTATCCGCAAAATAGACAATCCTTATAGTGAACAAGGCGGCTTAGCCATATTATTTGGTAATCTGGCTGAAAAAGGCTGTGTTGTCAAAACCGCCGGAGTTGCACCTGAAATGTTAGTTCATCGCGGACCAGCGGTTATTTTTGAAAGTCAGGAAGAAGCCTGTGATGGAATCCTCGACGGTTTAGTTAAAGCCGGAGACGTAGTTGTAATCCGCTACGAAGGACCAAAAGGCGGTCCCGGCATGCAGGAAATGCTTGCCCCGACAAGTTACATCATGGGACGCGGTTTAGGTGAAAAAGTCGCCTTAATTACCGACGGACGTTTTAGCGGCGGAACTCATGGTGCCTGCATCGGACACGTCAGTCCCGAAGCCGCGGCTGGTGGACTCATCGGTTTAGTTGAGCCCGGTGATATGATTAGCATAGACATCCCGAAGCGCAGTATGCAGCTCGATGTTTCCGAGGAAATCCTCGCAGAACGCAAAAAGAACTGGACAACTCGTAAACCAAAAATCACAACTGGCTGGTTATCCCGTTACGCAATGGCAGCAACCAGCGCCGATACCGGAGCAGTCTTGCGCGTCCCAAAATAAACAAGCCGGGAGCGCCGTTCTCCAGGACGGCATTTTAAAAAATGAATTTTCTAAAACGCAATGTACATCAACACACAGTAAATGAAATTAATCATTTATCAGGCACTCCCTCTCCATCTTTTTGGTCGAAGTGGTTTGGAGGGGTGATAGTTCCTGTATGTATTTTAATTTATGGATTGCGTTGCTGTATTTCACAAAAGGCGGTATTTTTCGGAAGACATGGTTCTCACTTAGAGCTTTCCGGTATTCTCGCAATATTTATGGGCTTTGCGTGGCTGAGCGGAGCATTTTTTCTGCATTTTCATTATTTCTGGTCTTCGATCAAACGACTTTGCGTTTTCGCCGACTTTGGAAAGAGTCTGTCGTTGATATGTTTACTTGGCACATTCGGCTATGTAATATGGTCAATACTCATATAGGGAAAATATAACAAATGAAAACAACTATTCTTGCGGTATATACGGGGAGCTCTCACC
>JAHOYW010000323.1 GCA_019038735.1 Victivallales bacterium
GGGTGTAAAGGTGTTTCCATCGCAAATTGAGGCGGCTTTGTTGTCAGTTGAGGGAACTTTGCCGCATTATAATATTATTCTTGATTCCGAAAACGGCATAGATAATATTGAGGTCAATGTTGAGATCACAGAAGCCATTTTTTCAGATAAAGTGCGTTCGCTGGAAGCATTTCAGCATAATTTAATTGACGCCATTGAAGATGCTCTGGCTTTGCGGGTCAAAGTCAAACTGGTTGCGCCGGGAGCGATTCAGCGCAGCGAAGGCAAAGCCAAACGAGTCATAGACCATAGGGATAGATAGATATTAATGTAGCACAAGCGAGACGCTTAAGCTACATTTTTCTTAAGTAGTGCTAGGAGCAGCCTTGCTCCAGCACATAAAGATTTAAGTCGGGCTATAAATTTTTGAGCTGTCAAAGATTTATGTCGCGGTGCGAGCCGCACCTGCGACTACTTTTAACAATTTTGACATTAAACTGACGCCTTAGCATTTGAGCTTTTTTTTTTATTTCTTTTATCTTTTCTTAAAACTTAACCCTTAAAACTTAAAACTTAAAACTTCTTTACTTTAAAAGCATACAGTCGCCGTAGCTATAGAAGCGCATTTTCGCTTTTTTAGCGACTTCGTAGGCGTTCAAAACCATTTCGCGGTTAGCAAAGGTCGATACCAGCATTAATAATGTACTTTTCGGTAAGTGAAAATTAGTCAGCAGCATATCTACCGCTTGCGGTTTATATGGCGGATAGAGAAAAATATCTGTACTGCCGTTTTGAGCTATGACTTTGCTATTTTCAACACAGCTCTCCAACACCCGCACTGTCGTGGTGCCGACCGCTAAAACTTTATTGCCTGCTCTATGAATATTATTTATCATATTCGCCGTTTGAGAAGACAGAAAAAAGTTTTCACTGTGCATTTTGTGCTCTAGAGCGTTGTCAACGGAGACCGGACGAAAAGTTCCCGGACCAACATGCAGGGTTACGGCGGCTTCTGAAACTCCTTTGTCTTTGATTGCTTGCAGAATTTCAGGCGAAAAATGTAGTCCGGCGGTAGGAGCGGCGACCGCGCCTTTTTCTTTGGCGAAAATAGTCTGGTAGCGTTCAATATCTCCAGATTCATCGTCGCGATGTATATATGGGGGCAGGGGCATGTGCCCGTAAAGCTTTTGCAGGCGGTCGTTCTCAACTGAATCGAAGCGGATTATATAGGAGCCGTCATCGCATTTTTCGCATACTTCCACCCAGTCATCACGAGTATTCAATTCGCCGTTTTTATCCAGTAATTTGATTCTAGTACCGGGACGGACTCGCTTGCCGGGTTTGACTAGGGCGTTCCAAGTCTGCTGGGATTCGTCTAATGATGTTATCAGCAGTAATTCGATTTTAGCTGAATCCACAGTGCCGTTTTTTATGCCGTACATTCTGGCACTCATGACCCGGGTGTCGTTGAAAATTAGTCCATCACCAGCGGCTATGAAGTTTACTATGTCCGTAAAAGGATGAATTTCGCATTCCCCGCTTTTGCAGTCGAGCACCAGCATACGTGAAGCATCGCGTTTTTTCGCGGGGTATTGAGCGATTAATTCTTCGGGGAGATCGTAGTCAAAAAGTTTTGTCGAAAGTGTCATTTTCAACGCTTCCGCATTTGTTCGCGAGCCTGGCGTAATGCCGCCATTTCCGCTTCGGATAGACTATTTATACCACTTTTAGAGACTTTATCAAGCAGATAATCAAGTTCTTTTTGACTTATCGGTTTAACATCTCTTTCTTCAAAATTAAAATCATTAGTTTTGAATTTTAGCGGAGCCGTTTTTACCGTCCAACCCTTAGAACTGCTTTTTTGTCCGCCGAATTTCCTCTTTGGAAGCAGAAAAGCTAATGGCTCCCAGATTATTAGATTTTTGCAGAATATGTGGAGATACACGTAGCCACCGATTAAACCGCCGATGTGAGCAAGGTGTGCTACATTGCCGACCGAACTTGGTGCTGAAATTATTTCAACTACCGCGTAAACAGCAACTAATGTTTTTGCTTTCATAGGCATCGGAAAAAGGAGCAATATAAATTCTCGGTTAGGTTCAAGCATTGCAGTCGCGATTAAAATACCGAATAATGCACCGCTGGCACCAACGACACCGAGAGGTATTATGGCATCAAAAGGAATTGAGGAAATAATACCGTCTGCTCCGAGAACTTTGACACTGGTATCAGCAATATTAACTCCAACGACATTAAGTAATATATGCATGGTTTTGCCAGCAAAAATTTGTTCTATGTAAGCAATTGATTTCCAATTGAATATCAGCCATAATAAATTACCGCAAAGACCGGCAGTAAAGTATAATACCAAAAACTTAGCTGTTTTCAAGTGTGGAGCGATTAAAGTACCGAAGAGGTATAAGCCCCACATGTTGACAAGAATATGCATGAAGCTACCGTGCATGAACATGGAACTAATTATTTGCCAGTACATGTGCAATTTTATACCGATAGAACTCAATGCCAAAGTATGGAACAAATCCAAATTTTGTGGAACTGCATAAAACACCATCGCGTTAATCG
>JAHOYW010000273.1 GCA_019038735.1 Victivallales bacterium
CCTCACGAGCCGAAACACGTTCAATGTTTACGGCTCGACAGAGTCTCGCCCTCCATAAACTTCATGTTTTCGATTTTCTATGGAATGACTGTGAAAAAGTATTGAGCTTTTCAGTTTTAATTTTGTCTTTTGCCAATATAAAAAATATTGAAAAATCTTATTATGAGTTTATATTAAATTTTTAACTCATATAGCGAGAAACAAATTGTTACTTTATTTAGCCATTATTGTCATCATCGCCTTAGCTGCAAACTGGTGTTGCGAAAAGATAAAGATTCCCGGTCTGCTTGGGATGATTGCTGTCGGAATATTGTTTGGTCCTCATGGGATTCCCGGATGTAATCTTATTTCGCCTCTAATCAATAATATGTCTTTCGGACTGCGTAACGCCGCCTTGATTATTATTTTGATTCGCGCTGGATTGAGTTTGAACCGGAAAACTTTAAACAAAGTTGGTCTTCCAGCGTTAAAAATGAGTTTCATCCCCTGCTTGCTCGAAGGAAGCGCGATAATTTTCATAGCTCATTACTTCCTGAAACTGGACTGGGCTTCATCCGGTATGCTTGGTTTTATAATCGCGGCGGTATCGCCGGCGGTGGTCGTTCCGCAAATGCTGGATATTAAAGCCAAGGGCTACGGCAAAAAACATGAAATACCGACTTTGATTTTGGCAAGTGCTTCTATTGACGATGTATTTGCCATTACTTTATTTGGTGTTTTTCTAGCGGCAGGAACAGGCAAAGCTGTAAATATTGCTATGCAGTTTGTAAAAGTTCCGCTGGGAATCGCAGTTGGAATAGGATTAGGTCTGCTCGCCGGTTATCTGCTGGTTAAATTTTTCGCTAAAGTTCACATGCGTGATACTAAAAAAATGTTAATTTTCCTAGTTGTCGCGATTCTGCTGCACGAGCTGGAATACTTTAAAGACTATTTACCGATTGCGACTTTACTGGGAGTTATGGCAATGGGTTTTGTACTTTTGGAACTCGACAGCAGGCGGGCGCATAATTTAGCGAAAAAATTCAATAAATTATGGATTTTTGCTGAAATACTCTTATTTGTTTTAATTGGTGCTCAAGTAGATATAAAAGTCGCTTTGAATGCCGGACTTTGGGGAATCTTAATCATCGCGGTGGGCTTATGCGCCAGGAGTATCGGCGTCTGGCTGGCATTGGCCGGATCAAAACTTAACAAAAACGAGAGATTGTTCTGTGTGTTTTCCTACATGCCGAAAGCAACAGTACAAGCCGCAATCGGCGCAATCCCTTTAAGCATGGGAGTTAAAGGCGGCGAATTGATTTTAGCGATTGCCGTATTGAGTATTATTATCACCGCGCCATTAGGTGCCGGCTTGATACGCGGCACTCACGCCCGCTTACTCGGAGATGCGGAATAATTTAAATATCATCTACTCAAGTCAAATAAGAGTACTTCAAGATTATTTGGCGATTTTCTTCTGGCACTTGGAGCAATAGCCTTTTTGCTGATAATGATATGAAACAGGCAGCAGTTTATGCTTTTTACATAATTCTTCCTGCATAGCTTTGAACTCTTTTGAGAGAGGAACTCTTTTGAGAGTTCCGCAGCCTACGCAAAGGAGAAAATTATTATTGCCGGTATTTGCCTCATATTCAAGTTTACCGCCGCTAAGATGGCGTTCAGTAATGAAACCCGCGTCAATAAAAATGAATAGATTACGGTAAAGAGTAGAAGCCGCATGAACAAAACCTTTTGCTTTTGCAGCCTTGTAGAGATCAACTATAGTAAAAGGTCCTTCCATCTCCGCAATCACATCAATCATATGTTCACGTTCAACAGTGTAACGTTTACCGCTGGTGTCAAAGTATCTGCGAAGTTGTGCTAATCTTTTTTCATGACTCATTTTTATTCTGCCCCATAAAAGTTGTTTATTATCATTTATTAAATATGCTGATAACATAACATAACTTTTGTCCGAAACAAGCCTTTTTTGCAATAAGCAATTAATTTTCAGTTAGCTGTTTAATGCCTGTAGTGCTTTTCTGATGAAGTTTTCGCTTGTAGCTTCTTCGCTCGGAATAGTGTTGACTATTTTTTCCAAAGCTTTACGGACAGTCTCACGTTTAAAGCCGAGCTGTTCCAGTGCCGCGATAGCATCTTCCATAGCAAGAGCTTTTTCATCAGAAACCATCACTTCACCGCCTGTAGCGATTGACGGCATCGTTTTTGAAAGCTTGTCTTTGAGCTCAACGATAAGCCGTTCAGCCGTTTTTTTGCCGATACCGCTGATGCGTTTAATGACATCCAAATCAGAATTAATTATTGCGGAAGAAAAACTTTCAACCGGCATACTGGATAAAATACTCAAAGCCAGTTTTGGTCCTACTCCGCTTACACCGATTAGAATTACAAAAAGTTGTTTTTCCGGCATTGTTGAAAATCCATAGAGGCTGATTGCGTCTTCCCTGACTTGAGTACAAATAAACAAACTGACTTCCTCTTCTTCACGGGGGAGTTTATCAAAAGTACTCATCGGAAAAAACACCTGATAACCAACGCCATGTACATCAATTACACAC
>JAHOYW010000105.1 GCA_019038735.1 Victivallales bacterium
TTTTTTATCGCGTTCTTTATACGATTGGCAAATTTTGCAAAAATATTTCATACATTAAATTAGTAAAAATATATATAAATACAAGCTATTAAAGTCTAAATGTAAGCTAAAAAAACAGTTATTTAGTATGAAAAATAGATTGCTTATTTGCTAAGTAGGAAGCTTCAATATATATTGTTGCCTAGATAATAATAAAAAACAGAATATTTGATATGACTATTGAACGTAAACAGATAATAAATGACTGCAAACGTGTCGTGATAAAAGTCGGTACCAGACTTTTGACGGATACGCATCGAATACCTGTGCTTATTTCCGGGATCAATAAATTCCGCGAGAAAGATTATCAGGTGATATTGGTCTCGTCAGGAGCGGTTGGAATCGGCATGAAAGAACTTGGGATCAAGAAACGTCCTTCAAAGCTTGCCGAAATTCAGGCTCTCGCCGCGATTGGGCAAAACAAATTGATGTCTATTTATGATGATCAATGCCGTAAGCATAACTTTAAATCAGCGCAGTTGCTTTTAACTACCGCTGATCTGCATGCGCGCGAGCGACATTTGAATGTCCTTAACTGCATTAATTCACTCTTGGAAAATGATGTTTTGCCTATTGTCAATGAAAATGATTCAGTGTCGATAGATGAACTCAAGTTTGGTGATAATGATGGCTTAGCGGCTTTGCTGGCGACTATGACTCGTGCTGATTTAACAATTATTTTGACTACAGAAAGTGGTTTGCGGGAAAAAACAGATAGCGTTCTTGGTGAACGAATTTCTCTAGTAAAAGAGATTAGCGCAAAAATGCGTAAGTCTGCTGAAGGTACTGACGATGCGGAATTTTCTATTGGCGGAATGGCGTCAAAACTGAATGCCGCCAAGATTGTAAACATGGCGGGCGAGTATTTATGGATTGCTGATGGACGTGAAGACGATACTATTGATAAGATACTTAAGGGAGAAGATATCGGAACTTTGTTTTTGCCTAAGGCTGATAAAATGCAGGCGCGTGAACGCTGGCTACATTTTTTTGCGAAGTCAAAAGGACATTTAACTGTTGACGATGGAGCTGTGAACGCAATTTGTCATAAGGGAAGCAGTTTGCTGCCTGCCGGCGTGAAAGCTGTTACCGGTAAGTTTAAACGCGGCGATACTGTAGAAATTATTGATTCCAAAGGTGTAATTATCGCTCGCGGTCTGTCTAATTTTGATAGCCTTGACGCTGAGGCTATTGTCGGAAAACAAAGTAATAAAATTTTTGAAATTCTACAGCGCGATAGCGATGAAGTAATTGTTCACCGTAACAATTTGACTCTCGTTATAAATAGCGTGCTTTAAATCGAGACAGCTAAATGAATGTATATATAAAAACTTATGGCTGCCAGATGAACGAGCGCGATAGCGAAGCAATCGCCGGGATGCTCGCTAAACAGGGATATTCTATTGTTGAACAGGAAAGTGATGGCGATATTCTGATTTTCAATACTTGTAGTGTGCGTGAACAAGCCGAGCGCAAAGCAGTTGGCAAAATCGGCATTATGAAAAAACAGAAAAAACGGAAGCCGCATTTAATTATTGGCGCTATGGGTTGCATGGCGCAAAATATCGGCGAAAAACTGCTCGAGGACCTGCCGCATTTAGATTTTGTCATAGGAACAGGGCAACTCCATAAATTGCCGGAGGTTCTTAATTCTATTATTGAAGAACGGCAGCAGTTGTCTCTGTTGACAGATGGTAAAGATGTCTTGACTTCGATGGGAACTCACTATCAAATGTCTAAAGAGAAAGAATATCAGGCTTCTATTGCTGTTACACGTGGCTGTAACCGCTTTTGTTCTTACTGTATCGTGCCGCATGTGCGTGGTCGTGAGATTAGCCGTGAAATTGATGATGTAGTTACTGAGGCTAAAGAATTGGTAGCTGATGGAGTCCGGGAAATAATGCTTTTAGGGCAGAATGTCGCGGCGTTCGGGTTGGCTGGCGATACCAATCCGCCGCCGGATGGAATCTCTCCCTTTGCCGATTTGCTGGTGGAATTAAATAAAATAGAGGGGCTTTGCCGAATTCGTTTTGTGAGTCCGTACCCTTCATATTTCAATGATAAATTAATTGATACTTTGGGGATTCTAGATAAAGTTTGTCACAATATACATTTGCCGCTGCAATCAGGATCTGATCTGATTTTAAAGGAAATGAACCGTCAGTATAGTGCTGAACAATATCTTGAAATAGTTGACAAACTACGAAAATCCATGCCGGATGTAAGTTTTTCAACTGATATAATTATAGGGTTTCCCGGAGAAAGGGACGAAGATTTCAAAGCGACCCATGAAATGATGAAGAAAGTCGGATATATGAACGCCTTTATTTTTAAATATTCACCTCGGAGCGGAACTCCTGCCGCGGATATGGAAGATCAGGTTCCACAAAATATTAAAGAAGAGCGTAATCAAATTCTTTTAAAAGAACTTGGCAGATATACTACTGCGAATAACGCATGTTATGTTGGTTCAATACAAGA
>JAHOYW010000094.1 GCA_019038735.1 Victivallales bacterium
GTTTAGAACCTGGAGAAAAACCAGAAATGAAATCTGTTCGTTTTCGAACTCTTGGCTGTTATCCTTTGACTGGAGCAATAGAATCTACAGCTACAACTGTTGAGGAGATTGTAGGAGAGACTTTGCAAACGAAAGTTAGTGAAAGATCAACACGAGTTATTGATCAAGACGGTGACTCTTCAATGGAACAAAAGAAACGCGAAGGCTATTTCTAGGCCTTTCATAAGGAAATAAAATAATGGATATTGATAAATTTCTTAATCAAAATGAAAATAAAGACCTCTTGCGCTTTATAACTTGCGGAGCGGTTGATGATGGCAAATCTACCTTGATTGGACGCTTGCTTTATGATAGTAAGTTGATTTTTGAAGACCAGCTACGGACTCTTCAAAGTGATAGCGAAAAAGTCGGTACAACTCAGGGGACTGGGGAAATTGATTATGCCTTGTTGCTTGATGGCTTAAAAGCTGAACGAGAGCAAGGGATTACTATTGATGTAGCATATCGCTATTTTTCTACCCCAAAACGTAAATTCATCATTGCCGACACTCCTGGGCATGAGGAATACACTCGTAATATGGCAACAGGAGCATCAACTGCTAATGCGGCGGTAATCCTCATTGATGCAAGAAGTGGAGTAATAACACAAACTAAGCGACATGCTTTTATTGTGTCTTTACTTGGCATTAAGCATATTATTGTTGCGGTCAATAAAATGGATTTAGTGGATTACTCTGAAGAGGTTTTTCATGACATTCGGCAGGAGTTCTCTGATTTTATGCAAAAACTGGATGTGCCAGACATCAAATATATACCGCTCTCCGCCTTAAAGGGAGATAATGTTGTCGATAAATCAGAAAAAATGGCATGGCACAAGGGAGCTCCGTTGCTGGAGACGCTTGAAACTGTCAACATTTTGCGAGATCGAAATCTATCTGATTTCCGCTTTCCCGTGCAGTATGTAATACGCCCGCATTTGGATTTTCGTGGCTTTGCTGGAACTGTAGTTTCTGGGGCTGTTGCGGTCGGTGATACGGTAAAAGTATTGCCGTCTCTTAAAGATTCTAAAATCAAGAATATTGTTACTGCCGATGGTGATTTGACTGAAGCATTTGCTTCGCAGGCGATAAGCATTGAACTGGAAGATGAAATTGATATTAGTAGTGGAGATATGATTGTTCACGCCAATAATCAGCCTAAAAGCTCAAAGCATTTTGAAGCTTTAATGATTTGGATGAATGAAAAGAGTTTTGATCTTTCGCGTGACTATATAATTCGACATAATGGCAGAAACATAAAAAGTCGTTTAGATGCTATCCTCTACAAGATTGATGTAAATACTCTAGAGAAACAAGATGCCAAAAAATTAGAAATGAATGAAATTGGACGAGTCGCAATTTCAACGACGCAAGCAATATATTATGATGCCTATTCAAAGAACAATGAGACAGGAAGTTTAATTGTTATCGACCCGCTTACAAATGTAACTGTTGGCGCAGGCATGATTATCGAAACGCAGTCATTTGATCGTAATTTAAAAGGCGAAGTTATTGATAACGAAGACAGCTTGAAAAAGCATGTCGATCGGCGTGAATTTTCTTGGGATACAGGCTTAGTTGATAAGCGAAAAAGAATGTTGAGAAACCGCCACAAAGGTAAAACTGTGCTTGTTATCGGAAGTCGTGATTCTGCCAGCCAAGAGCTTGCCCAAAAGCTTGAGGAACAGCTATTTGAGCTAAATATGAACACCTATTATCTTGGCATGTCGAATTTAATAAGTGGTCTTGATGCGGATATAAATAATGATTTTGGGGATCGAGACGAGCATATCAGGCGTATTGGTGAACTCGCTAGGATTATGACTGATGCGGGATTGATATTCATAACTACAATCAAGGATGTTGATGATTATGATGCTCAAAGATTAAAACAACTCAACTATCCTAATGATTTACTGGTGGTTAATCTCGGCGAAAATCGTTTTAAAAAGGATAAAGCAGATATTGATCTTGGCAGTAAGCCAGATATAGAAAAAGGTATTGAACAAATCATGTCTTTGCTGTCTTCAAAAAGCATCATTCCTGAGTATTGCATATAAATCAATACAGCATATATTAGAACTAATTTGAAGAAAGGATTAATACATGAAAAATAAGCTAAAAGCTGAGCATTTGGTGTTGGGAGAAAAGTTTGCAGACTTTCTGAACGGGAAATTATCTCCTGCTGACTTGAAGCATTTTACTGCACCATTCGGAATTTATCAGCAGTGTAATGAGCTTTTTATGACAAGAGTTAGAATTACAGGCGGACATCTTGCTGTTTCAGAGCTATGCGATATTGCCAATATTATTAAAAAAAACAATATTAATCACGCCCACCTGACAACTCGTCAAGATATTCAACTTCAAGGAGTGGCTCCTGAAAACGTTTATACAGTAGTTCGACAATGCACAGAAAATGGCTTAGCCTTTAAAGGTGGCGGTGGTAATACTTTTAGAAATATTGCGGTAT
>JAHOYW010000142.1 GCA_019038735.1 Victivallales bacterium
CGCGGATATTGGAGTTTATTTCAGCAGTGATTCAAAAATGGATTTTGCCGAAAACGGCTTGCCGGTAAATAAGGCTCCGGTTTGGGGGAATAATTATCCCCACCTTAAAGCGGTAAGAGGAGTATGTCGTATTCTTCAGCAGGCTCATTTGCCGTTTACAATGGTAACGCGTAAAGACATTGCGTCATTAAACAGTTATAAAACAATTATTCTGCCAAATATCCTGCGTATGGATAAGGAAGAACTGGAAGCCATTCGCGAATATGTACGTCAAGGCGGTAGAATTTATGCCAGCCGTTATACCTCTTTAACGGAAACAAAAGGAGTACGGCACAGTGATTTTATGCTTGCTGACGTTTTCGGTTGCCATTGCGCGAGTGATGATGCAGGCAAAATTACTTACCTGAAACCGTGTAATGATGAGACAGCACAGGCTATATGGCCGCAGAAATACCTCAGCCAGGTTCCCATAGGAGGACAGGCGGAAGGCCTTGAAAGTACTACAAGTGGTGGAACACTGTTGCTGGACGGAAAAGGTATTGAAGGAAAATCCCTGATGACTCTCTCTTTGCCTTATGCGGCTCCGGCAATGGGAACTATTTTTGATCAGGACTGGGCCAGCATTCATTCTTCCCCGCCATGGAAGGATACAGATAATCCGGTGATCGTAGAAAACAGCTTTGGAAAAGGACGCAGTGTGTATTCTGCAGCGGATATTGAAAGTATTGACAGTGCTGCCAATGACAAATTATTTCTTTCATTGATTTTTTCTTTGCAAGATGAAAAATTCAGTTATACGGCGGATACGAATCCTGCGGTCTGGATGAATGTCTTCCATCAGCCCAGGCACAATCGCTTTATTGTGGGATTTTTGAATTATCAGGTACATCTGCCTGCCATTAGTGTTGCCAAAATTCCCTTTACATTGAATCCCCCGAAGGGAAAGGAATTTGCAACACTTGTGCTTTTGCCTGGAGAGCAAGAGCTGGATTTTACAACAGATAAAGATGGTGTATTGCATGCGGAAGCAGAAAATATTTTAGTATTTCAAATGTTGTCAGCGATTTATAACTAAGAACCCATAAAAGGAGATGTAAAAGTGAAAATGTTAAAGGATTGGAAGCTGCCGCCTCTGGCTGTATTCGGATTTCTATTGCCGAATATTATCGGCTTTCTGGTGTTTGTCTTGTTTCCGGTTATGTTGTCATTTATGATGTCATTTACCAACTGGACTTTGAAGTCCGCAGTCAAACTCGAATTTGTCGGTCTGCGCAACTTTACCGACCTTCTGGGAATGCAGGCGCTTGGAAACGGCAACAGCCTGCTCTATGCCGCTTATGTCGGGAGTGTGGCTTTATTGCTTGCGGGAATGGTCTTATTTTTATGGAGCTATCTGAAGGATTGGAAAGGAATTCGTTTTTCTGGAAGTCTGCTTGCGGGAATAGGGATAATGACTATTCTGACAGCTTTTCAGCAAGCTGCCTCTCACGGTTTTATTATTGTCGGAATTCTTGCCGTATTTTTCGGCCTGGTTACGACATTTAAAGAAGGCAATGAATGGACGTTCGGAAAAGGAATAATCCCATCCATATTAATGCTGGCGGGAGTATTGGGGCTTTTTCTGCTGAATGATGCCATGTGGCAGACTTATGAACCGCGAGATGCGCGTTTCTGGAAATTTTTATATAATACATTTTACATGATGCTCGGAATCCCGATTGCCATGGCAGGATCTCTGGCATTAGCTATTTTACTTAACGAAAAACTCCCTGTAAACAGTCGTCGCTCTGGTTTTAACGCGGCTGCCGTCTGCATTATTTGCGGACTTGTCTGCATGTGGATTACCTGGAGCATTGGATTTCCAAATACTGGTCTTCTAGTCGGAGTATTGTGGCTAATCGCGGCACTGGGGCTCGCCTTTAATGTCGTTTCTTTCCGGACAATCTACTATCTTCCTACATTTACCGCGGGGGTGGCTATTATGGTTCTCTGGAAAGCTTTGTATAATCCGGAGACCGGTCCGATAAATATCGGGCTTGCCTGGATGACAGGTATTCCAATCAGCGAGCTTCCTAAATGGCTTTCCAGTTATGTATGGGCAAAACCGGCTTTGATATTTATGGGCACGTGGATTGCCATAGGAGGGACGAATATGCTCCTTTACCTAGAGCCTGTCCCATTTTTGCGAAAGGCTTAATAATCAGTGAAATAAATTTGTATTTGGCTTGCTAAAAAGTATAAAAGGTGGCACTTTTATCAAAAAACGTTAATTATAATCAAAAAGACCACCTAAATGAATATAGAAAATATAGCATTGCAGACCGAATTAAGCTACCCGATTCCAGAAATTCCTGATCATAAAGAATATTTTGAATACCGCCAACTGCTTGAACGGATAGATGAAATTCTCAAACAAAGCGGTTTAGATGTCGCCGCCAATCTCGTTTGTCCGTAATTCGCTGAACTAATTTGTCCATGAATTTTCCTCTGT
>JAHOYW010000214.1 GCA_019038735.1 Victivallales bacterium
CGGTTTTTAAATTAAAAGATTAAAGGCTTATCTCCGGTTTGGATGGTCTCGACATTAGATTCTTTATTGCCTGTTGGGGAGTTTTGTTTTCATATAAGACCGCATAAATCTCATTGATAATCGGACATTCTATTCCGGCTTTTTGCGCCAGCGCGTGAGCTCCTAAGGTGGTTTTTACTCCCTCGGCGATTACCATTCCCATTTCGTTCAGGATTTCATCAAGAGTTTTGCCGCGCCCGAGTTCTTCGCCGACATGACGGTTGCGGCTGTGTCCACTACAGCAGGTAACAATCAAATCGCCTATTCCGCTTAAACCGGAAAAGGTTAGAGGATTTCCGCCAAGAACTTCGCCTAAACGACTCATTTCCGCAATGCCGCGCGTGATTAAAGCGGCTTTGGGATTGTCGCCGAGCTTCATGCCGTCGATGATGCCGGCGGCGATTGCCATGACGTTTTTCAGGGCTCCGCCGAGCTCCAGACCTACAACATCATTGCTGGTGTAAACCCTGAAGGTTTTGCTGGTGAATGTTTTTTGCACCTGTAATGCTAAAGATTCGTCAATCGAGGCGGCAACAACAGTTGTCGGAACTTCTCTGACGACTTCTTCGGCGTGGCTTGGACCGGATAAAACAGCGTAGGAACATTCGCCGAGAACATCGCTGCAAATCTCACTGACCCGCAAAAGCGTTTTGTTTTCGATACCTTTGGCAACATTGACCAGAAAATGTTTATCTTTATTATGGAATTCTTTGAATTGTTCGAGTACCAAACGTGTGTATTGAGTCGGAGACGCCAGTAAAATCAATTCGCTGTCAGCTAGCGCTGTCTGCATATCTTTTTCGATACGAAGATTTTTATGGAGCTTGAAACCCGGTAAAAATTGGGTGTTTTCACGGCTTGCCGCCATTTTATCCAGATATTCCGGGAATGGACCCCACATTGTAACATTGTGTCCATTTTGGCAGAGCAGCATAGATAATGCCGTTCCCCACGAACCATCACTGAGAACTGCTACATTCATAAATTAACCTTTCTTTTCAAATCTGTTTTCGGTACCCTTGAGTAAACGTTTGATATTAGCGGAATGTTTCAATATAGCCATGATAGCTAGAAAATATAAGAATCCCAAAACATAAGGCGAACGAGGATATAAATCCGGTTTAAGCCAGTTAATCAAAGTCGCGCATATCGGCATAACTGCCGCGGCAGAAATACTGGCGAGTGAAACGTAACGGCTTAATAAATACACCACCACCCATACAATTCCCGCGATGGCAAACGAATATGGAGCAAGAGCAAGTATAGCTCCGCCGGCAGTAGAAATCCCTTTCCCCCCACGAAACCACAAATATACGGGAAATATGTGCCCCACTACCGTGCTCAATGCCGCAACTATCTGAATGATTTGGTACTCGTCTGAAATTATATCTTTGTCGCGAAGTATAGTTACTACAAGTACAGGAATAAAGCCTTTCAGGAAGTCCAGCAGAAAACATAATCTTCCACTCCATTTTCCTACAACCCGGGTAACGTTAGTCGCTCCGACGTTTTTACTACCCAACTTTCTAATATCCAAGCCCTGTCGTTTGCCAATCAGGTATCCCCACGGGATTGCCCCGATTAAATAAGCAACAATTGCGACCGCTATAATGATTACTGTAGACATTTTATACTCCTGTATTTTTCAATTGTTTGACTATTCACTATATTAGTTTATACTAAGAGATGCTTTTTGCAAACTAAAATAACAAACTTGGATGAAATATGAATAAAGCCGATTTAATTTTTGCGGCAGGAGAAGCTTCCGCGGATATGCTTTATGCCAGCGGTTTTCAGGCTCCCGATCCGTTTATTTATTTTGCCTGTTTGGATGAACAAGCCGTTATTGTTTCCGCTTTGGAGCAGGATCGTGCAGAAAAGGAATGTAAAGAAAGCATAAAGATTTTCGGTCGGAATGATTTTTTAGCGGATGAAAAAACAAGCAATTTAGATGTGATTTGTTCTCTGGCGAAGAGCCGAAATATTTCCATGTTCAGGGTTCCGCATGATTTTCCGCTTGCTTTGGCGGATGAGTTGCGGAAGCAGGGCTTAAGTGTATGTGCGGAAAAATCTGTTTTTTATCCAAAGCGCCAATACAAATCCAATAATGAAATAGTTCAAGTCAATGTCGCTTTGCGGGTTGCCGAGGAAGGCATGCGGCGCGGAATAGATATCATCAAGGAAGCATCGGTCAACAAAGATAATATTCTGGAATGGAATGGTGAAGTTTTGAGCTCAGAGATTTTACAAGCTGAAATCAATATCGTAATGATGCGACGTGGCGGTTTCTCTGATTCGACAATAGCCGCCTGCGGAAGCCAGTCCGCCGAACCACATAATACTGGTTCAGGTCCGATTTTTGCCGATAAAACTATTCTTATAGATATTTTTCCGAGAATCAGAAAGAGTGGTTATTGGGGAGATATAAGCCGAAGCTTGGTTAAAGGC
>JAHOYW010000023.1 GCA_019038735.1 Victivallales bacterium
CTACGCTCATATTAATGTTCTCCTTTTATTGGTGTTACTTGCCCTCTTATGCCGGACATTGCCACGCAAAGGCTTTCGCTCAGGCGGTTTCTATTGATCGGGTGAGCTTTATTCCATGCCTTAATATCCGCGGCAGTCATGCCCTCTACTTTCGGGCGGTTCTTATAATTCGCACTCGCGCGCTTCTTTGTACATTCGATACAAATTGCGTGAGGTCTGCCGTTTTTATATTTGTAAAACTTAGATAGAGGCAATAATTTTCTACACTCTTTATCAGCACATCTTTTCATTTATCCTGTTTCTCCTATTTTTGTCCACTAATGGCACGAATATATTATTTGGGGTGATGAATAGTAACGCTTTTAACATTATTATATGTTTCCCTTGTGTGATTCATATAATAAAAATTAGAAAATCTAGAAACAGTATAGCCAGTGCAATCTCTAATTATTTTAGTTTTTCCATCCGAGAAAGTTATTAAATAATCAACCTTTTTTATTGGTTGATTGCAACTTCCAACAACTAAACAAACGAAACCAAATATTAAAACAAACGCCAATATACCTTTTATAATCTCTTTCTTATCCATAATCATTTTCCTTTTTTAACTGATAACTGTTTACTGATAACTGACGGCTGTATCGGTATCGGATTCATTTTTATGCGTTTGCTATCGAAGAACGCGCCTTGACTGTCAAGCTTGTTTTCGTGTAGTAGCTGCCAAATTAATTCTAAAGCCGCTACAGCGCAAAAACGATTAACCATTAGATCCTGACTATTCAGAGCTTCGGCAAGTGAGCAGCTGGGTGTATCGTCTTCGGGCGCGTCAGAGACCAAGTCCGGGCAGATATCCCAGGGCATGGGTAATTTATACTTTTCATCCTGACAACCGATTATCACCTGGCCAGTATGCAAATCATTGCCGCAGTCAATATAATAACCTGCATAATCGTGCAAATGCTCTTTTATAGTCCGGCGCGATCGTCTGCTATCCACACAGCCGATTATCAACATATTATTAGAATAATGACTGAATCCGTTAAAATGCTGCGCTTCGGCTTTGCCGTTGAAACCTGATAAATTAAGACGGTGAATTAACGCAGTCGCTTTGTTTTGTCCGATCTCTGCCGGCATGAATGGTTGTCTGCCGATATTAGCCGATGAAACAGTATCGCCGTCATAAGCTGTAATGTTTACATCGCTTGTCCGTCCTGAACGCCGCAAGGCAGTGCTGATACTTGCCAAACCTGAAAGGACAAGCGAACCGGTACCGCCAACGCCAATAAGCGTTATATCTATGTTTCTGGACAATTTTGGATTAGCCTGATATTGTTTTTTATTCATTATCAATTAACTCCTCTATCGTTTTGCTGGTAGCAAGCAAACGTTCACATGGGAAACGCTTTGGCATCTTGTACCGGCATTGTTTACCGTAACGGATCCAAAACTTATTATGACCGCCTTTGACGATTGCCGCTATCCCTGCCGCCGCATGAGAAAAATTGCTTTCGTAAAAAAGATTTTCCCATTTAGGTATTTTGACAGCTTCCGGCTTTGGACGTCTGCCGCCAGGTAAACAGACCCAGCCGTCATCATCACAATTATAGAAAGGCATTTGGAAAAGCTTTGCAGATAAAGACGGGCGGGCGTTTCCATAAACCGCGTAAGCTGTCATGCGGTTTTCTTTGACATAAAAAACTATTCCCGGATAACGGACTAAAGAGCCGGAAACATTATCAAGCTTTTTATCGCTGGTTTTGAAATAAATCTCCGCTATTCTTGATGGAGAAAACCAGACCATTGCTTTATCACCAATTGCAATAAGATTTTCAGGCAAGGCTTGCAGTTGTTTTATTTTCTTTTTGCCGCCAAGATCATTTAACACATCTTGTAATATTTCCTGATTAATCGGCGTTCCCGGCTGGATAGCTTTGTCTTTAACCTCATGTACCGTTGCCAGCGTGTCATTATAGTTACCATAAAGCAAGATTGCGCGATTAAGCCGATAACTGCCTGCTTCCGGTGTAACAATATTAACTCTCATGTCCGCACCTCTAATAATTCGGGGTTTTCGTAGATATTGCCGATTATCTCAAAGCTTTCTTCATGTAATCCAAAAAAACCAGTTACTGCTAATTCGTGATTATCATTACCTATGTATCCTTTTATGAAGTTGCTTTTTATTAATTTTAAACAAAAACCATCTTCACCCCATGTTACTTCTGCAATTGATTCTTCTTCAATCTCGTTACCGTCAAATAAGAATTGATGTAATTTGATAATATCACCGGCAAACATTTCGTTTTCATTTTTATCGAGTTTCCAAAATCTTATAAGTTCTATATCTCTATTGGAATTTAAACCGGGGTGTTTTTGAAAAAAATCATTACCGTCTTTAGAATTGATAAGGATTTCTCCATTACAACGGATTAAAACATCATTCGGGTTAATCCATTTATTGTTT
>JAHOYW010000181.1 GCA_019038735.1 Victivallales bacterium
AACTCACTTACTAACTCACTTACTAACTCACTTACTAACTTACTAACTTACTAACTTACTAACTTATTTACTTACTGCATTTAGAAGCTTTTACAGTTGAACATGCAGCAGCTTTGGCTTTGCATTTAGCACATTTGCAGCCTTCAGGACATGCAGCTACTTTTGCTTTGCATTTAGTAGTTTTTGCTTTTACGCAACACTTAGTGCCTTTTACGCAACACTTAGTGCCTTTTACGCAACATTTAGTGCCTTTTGCGCATCTAGATACTTTGGCTTTGCCGCATTTAGCTGCGGATTGTTTTTCATTGCATACACAAGCAACGAGACTAAGTGCGAGAACTGCTGCGAGTAGTAATCTTTTCATACTATTCTCCTTTTTGTTATTTTGTTACTATTTAGTTTTGCGAAACATTCGCAAAACTAAAATATTTTTACCATGTGTTTACAGGTTTCCGGACTGATGTCTTTCCATGAATCTGTATCGAATTGAAATTTTACCGCATGACTGGTTTGAAGTCTTGCGACTCGTTCATTTCCAAGTATGTTGATTGCTTCCAGGATTATTGGATTGTGCCCGACAACGATTAAAGACTTGATGTTTTTATCAGAATCTTTAATAAATGAAACAATTTCTTCAGGAGCGGCATGATATAAAAGCTGTTCAGTAACAACATCTTTTTCAGGATATTTGAGACCACGAGCGATTAGCTGAGCGGTTTTTTTAGCTCGAACGGCGGGGCTGGAAACAACAATGTCAGCACTAATCCCGCTTTCGTTGAACATCCGTCCGAGAGTTACTGCATCGGCCATTCCTTGTTCTGTGAGCTCTCGTTTCATATCTGAATCGGCTAGCATCTCAGTTTTAGAATGTCGAATCATCAATAAATCTTTCATATACTAGCATTTTCCATTTTCAATTAAATCAACTTGTATTCGTTCAAACGACGATGAAGAGTTCGGCGGCTAATACCTAACTTTTCAGCCGCTAAGGTTCGGTTACCTTGGCATTCTTCAAGAGCCTTAGTAATTAATATAGCTTCATTTTGGTCTAAGTCCAAGGGATTTTCAGCTTTAGTTTCTGTAAGTTTGTTTGCGCGAATATTTTCAGGCAGATTATTGACGTCAAGCATATCATCATTGCATATAACAAGCATGCGCTCAATACAGTTGCGCAGTTCACGGATATTACCCGGCCATGGATATTTTTGTATTACCGCAATCGCTGCATCTGAAATACTTTTTATTTTTTTGTTGTTTTCTTCAGCAAATTCAGCAATGAATTTTTCTACCAACGCAGGAATATCTTCGCTACGGTCACGCAAAGGCGGTAAGTTTATATTAATGACATCAAGACGGTAAAAAAGATCTTCACGGAAACTTCCTTCTTTGACCATTTCCATTAAATTACGATTGGTAGCGGAAATAATCCGTGCCTTGGTGTTTATCGTTTCGACTCCACCAACCCGCTCAAATGATCTGCTTTCCAGTACCCGCAGGAGTTTTACCTGTATTTGCGGGTCAATTTCTCCGATTTCATCAAGGAATAAAGTTCCACCATCAGCTAATTCAAAACGCCCGTGTTTAGTATCTGTAGCGCCAGTGAATGAACCCTTCTCATGTCCGAATAATTCACTTTCGAGTAGGTTTGCCGACAATGCCGCGCAATGAACCGGAACAAATTTTCCTTTGCGCCCGCTCAGTAGATGTAGTGCTTGCGCAATGACTTCCTTGCCGGTACCGCTTTCTCCGCTAAGTAATACAGTTGAACGGCTTGAGGATACTTGCTTGACAACTTGGATAATATCCTGCATTATTTTAGATTCTGCAACGATATTACTTAAATCTACTTCACTTGCTTCTTTCGGGGCAGGGGGCGTTTCCGTCGTGAGCTTACGAGATTCAAGAGCGCGATTGATAACTTCCTGCAATTTATCAAGATCGACTGGTTTTGTAACAAAATCGAAAGCTCCCGCTTTTACAGCACTGACCGCGGTTCCGATTGATCCATAAGCAGTAAGAACTATGCATGTTGGCGGCGGGGTTTTACCTAAAGTCGCGTCTAGTACGCTCATGCCACCCGCGCCGGGCATTTTCAGGTCGGTCAAAACTAAATCATAATTATTATTTTTCAGCAAATTTATAGCGACAAGACCGTCTTCCGCAGTAGTTATTTCAAATTCTTTGGAAAAATAGCGACGCAAGGCATCACGAGTATTGCGTTCGTCATCAACAATCAACAAGCTTGTTTTTTGTTTTTTAGTCATATTTTACCCTCATTGATTCCACATTTTAGCAAAAGCGTGAATATCATCGCTGTTACCGTTGGGTATTTCGAGAACATAATGTTTTACATCTGCGTCGCGACATGCACGGATAAAGCGTGAAAGATTCATGCTGTTTGGAGTATTCAAAGTCAGATGTCCATCGCTCCAGTCGGTTTTAGCAACTTTATCAGTATAAATA
>JAHOYW010000190.1 GCA_019038735.1 Victivallales bacterium
GTTCAACACCGCGGTTAATCGGTCCCGGATGCATAATCAAAGTATCCGCTTTAAGATATTTTTCGGTCTCTTTATTCAAACCAAAGAATTTAGCATATTCACCAGTGCTCGGGAAAAATCCAGCCTGTTGGCGTTCGTGCTGGATGCGGAGAAGATTTACCACGTCAACACCTTCAACAGCTTCTTTCAGATTGTGATAAACTTTGACCCCCATTGCTTCAAATTCTTTAGGCACTAAAGTTGATGGACCGGCAAAACGTACTTCCGCACCAAGCTTCAACAAGCCCCAGGCATCACTACGGGCAACCCGACTGTGCAGAATATCCCCGACAATCGCAACTTTCAAACCCTTAATACTTCCTTTTTTCTCACGAATCGTAAATATATCAAGCAAAGCCTGCGTCGGATGGCTGTGAGCCCCGTCGCCGGCATTCAAAATCCCGCAACTTATTTTATCCGCCAGCATCGCGTGAGCCCCTGCCGCTGAATGTCGCATAACAATCAAATCCGCCTGCAGAGCTTCGATATTGCGAATGGTATCAAGCAGGGTCTCGCCTTTTTTCAGACTGCTTGAACTAGCGGAGATATTAATAATATCGGCACTCAAACGTTGTTCCGCAAGCTCAAATGACATGCGTGTCCGAGTACTTGGTTCAACAAAAAAGTTAACGACAGTCTTACCGCGCAAAGCTGGTACTTTTTTTACATTACGCTGCGACACTTTTTTGAATTCCTCGGCTGTATCGAGAATAAAACTTATTTCCTCAGCACTTAAATCATATATGCTAAGCAAATCTTTTTTTGTCCAGTTAAATTTTCCCATATTACTTATCCTCTTGGCTCTGTAATCTTTTTTCCCAATCAATTGTGCAAACTCTGTCCTGCCCGTCACTTTCAATAAATTCCACAGAGACTTTACGCTCACTTGGAACATCCAAACTAATCCCCGTATAATCAGCTCCGATAGGAAATTCATGATTACCGCGATTGAACAGCACCGCCAATCGAATCAAGCCGGGGCGTCCGTAATCTGTAAGCGCGTCAAGCGCGGCGCGGATAGTCCTGCCGGATGATAAAACATCATCGACAAGTATCACGGCTTTATCATTCATATCGAAAGGGATTCGAGTTTCATTAATCTGCGGCAAATCCTGACGCACGCCGATATCATCGCGATACATTGAAATATCCAGCAAGGCAAGCTCCGGCTTGTAACCAGTCTTTTCTTCAATAATGGCTATCAGTCGTTTTGCTAATGGAACACCTTGTTGATGAATTCCAATTATAGCGAAATCGCGAGTGGAATCGTGTAGAAATTCAGAAATAATAGCATCAGCGACTTTTTGAACAGCCGCTTTGACTTCATCAGCATTGCAAACTTCTTTTTTTGCCGGCATAAATTATCTCTATGTTTTAACAGGTTTAAATAAAGTAATGCAAATACAAAAATTTTCCAGCGAAAAAGAAAAAAAAACAGCGTTTGCCTTTCGCTATAGTAATACGTCACTGAACATTGGTCAACATTTCAAAGACGGGACGGTCATTACTCGTGTCCGGCTCAAGAGACTTTCGCCCTCCAAGGATTTCATCGCATCGAAATTTTAATTGGAGGGCGAGGCTCCGACGAGCCGTAAACGAGGTCTGTTATATCAATTTGAAACAATATATCCACTAAAATTAATGTTATTATGAAATATAATTAACTATTGAAATTTGACAAGTCCCTGAAATCAATTATATTAGAGAAATCACGACAGAATATAGAAAAACTCTTGCAGTATTCAACATCCAATTTCAGGATGATATGTAGAAACTATATAATAACTTGTTAGATGAAAATGAGACAAAAATGGAACACACTATTGAAATCATAGTAGATGCTGCCAAGAGCTTGTCATCGCAAGTTGCCGCAATTCTTCCTCCTCTTGAGGTCCTTCGTAAATGTTCAGCGTTAGCGGATGCAAAAGAAGCCATTCGCGAAACTGAAATCGGTCGGACAGAATCCGGGCATTGCCTAAAAGCTTACGAGTTTGGTCACGGCAATACCCATGTTTTGCTCTACGGCTTTCCCGATCCCGGTGAAGCGGTAGGTGGAACGAGCATATTCTCTTTATTGCGCGGTCTTACGGACGGGAACGAACTTCTAGACTCACTGGACGTTACATGGCATTTCCTCCCTTGTTTGAACCTTGATGACCAGCCAAATGAAGGCAAAACTCTAGGCAATGTTTTTCGGGATCCGAATATTCGAGAAGTGGACTGGTGTGTTTCAAATCCTCGCGCAGAAACAAGTGCGCTTCTCAATTACGTTGATTCCGTATCTCCCGCATTCGTTTTTCCTCTGCATGATGAATACCACTCAAGTGAGTCTATCCCAGTCTATGTAATCGTTTCAGAATGTGTTACACCAGTTGTATCCCAACGTGTCCGAACCTGTATACAATCACTCGACCTACAAC
>JAHOYW010000381.1 GCA_019038735.1 Victivallales bacterium
CTCCGCCACGGGAACCACCTTTGCCTTTACGTGGAAATCTTTTTCTTCCACCTGCACCACCGCGTCCACCGCGAGGGTTGCTGCGTAAGACTTTCAATTCTCTTTCGTCAAGACCAATAGTTTCCGGTCCGGCTTCGCCTTGTTTCTCTAAAATCATAGAAGCTAATTTATAGGCGATTTCAGATAGATCCATATCTTCTTCAAGTAGTTGAACCATATCGACACCTTCCGCAACGACATTCTTTCCACGCACCGTGTCAATCATGCGGAACATTCTGTTTTTACGCAGTTCCTGACGACTCGGGATTAACGCGAACTCAATTTTTGCTCCGCTTTGTTTCTGAATGCGGTTCAATTGGTGGAACTCCATTGGAGTTACGAAAGTTATAGCTGTACCTTTATTGCTGGCACGTCCGGTACGTCCGACACGATGAATATAGCTTTTGGTATCAAAAGGCATATGATAATTGAAAACATGTGTAACATCCAGTACATCCAGTCCGCGTGAAGCAACATCTGTCGCAACTAGAATATCAACCTGGCTCTTGCGAAACGCGAGCATAACTTCGTTACGTTGAGATTGTTCCATATCTCCGTGCAGACCTTTGGAGTTAAAGCCGCGACCACCAAGCGAGTTGCTCAAGCGATCGACTTCGTTACGGGTACGGCAAAACAAAATAGCTTTTTTCGGACATAAATCGTCCATCAAACGAACAATTGCGTTTTGCCGTTCTTTTTCTTCCATGACACAGTAAAGCTGTTCTACATTTTCACTTGTAGAGTCAGTATTACTGGTAGTTTTGATAGAAACAGGATTATTTAAAATAGTGTTCGCTAATTTTTTGATTGGTTCCGGCATGGTTGCAGAAAACAAAAGAGTCTGGCGTTCTTTAGGGAGAAAATCAAATATAGATTTGATGTCATCTAAAAATCCCATGTCGAGCATTTCGTCAGCTTCATCAAGAACTACAATTGAGGGATTAAAATTATTGAGTCTGCCTTCGCTGAGCAAGTCAATAAGTCTTCCCGGTGTAGCTGTGATAATATTTGCGCCGCGGTTAACTAAATTGATTTGGCGTGAATATGATTGTCCACCGCAAACAACTCCTGTTTTAGCTCCGGCAAAGCGTCCGAGACGAAAAATTTCATCACTTACCTGCATTGCCAGTTCACGAGTTGGAGCAACAATCAGCATTTCAACGCCTTTGTCAAAGCTCATCTGATCCATTGCGGGCAAACAGAAAGCAGCAGTTTTACCTGTTCCTGTTTGAGCCTGTCCGATTACATCGCGACCTTCCATGATTGCTGGAATAACCGCGCTTTGGATTTCGCTTGGAGTTTTAAAACCTGCCGCGCGAATACCTTCATTTAACTTTTCACTAAGTCCGAAGCCTAGGAACTCATCTTTCACACGACCTGGAGATTCATTATTTGTCTCGCAGTCCTGTACTACATCATTCTTTACATCTTTTTCCATCTTTTACCTTCTATACAATCTACGCTTACGCCAGTATGTCGAGCCATTTTAGCTCTTAATATGAATAAATTTCACATAACCGGCAGCGATCTTTTCAAGGATCAAAACGTAAGCATACATTAATATATCCGGCTAGGGATTCTTGCCATTATCAAGGCAAAAGAACAGTAATTCATTCTGCAAAAGTGGTTAGTATACAGCTATATACACAAAAGTCAAATTTTTACACAACAAAAGAATCATAAAAGCTGGCTAAGAGGCATCGCATTCGGCTCAAGAGACTTTCGCCCTCCAGATTTGTCATCGCGCCGGAATTTTGTTTGGAGGGCGAGACTCCGTCGAGCCGGAAATAGAGCGGCGATGTCTGCAAAAAACGAATGTAAAAATTGCAGAAAAAAGCTCATTTTAATATGCAGATATATTTGGTGAAACGCATCAGTCAAACTAAGAAATAAATTTTGTGTCACGACCACTCATGTTGATTATCATATTCGATTATTTCCTTTTTCTTTTATCAATTTATGTATTTACTAAGGGTTACATGCATAGAATCCAACTCATCCTTTTCAACAGGATTTTCACTCGACTCTGTACCTTCATGAAGTTCTCCACCTGACACTCTATTGTGAATGTTTTTCAAGTCAGCAATAATGTTTTTATTAGAACTCAAAGGCTTTAACTGATCCCATTTTATTGGATTATTTTTCGAACTAAGTCTTGTCGGAGCCAGCCCATTAAAAACTTTTTCATCAATAATACATTCTACAGCTTTTCTAAATTTTATACATACCTCTTCTTGTTTTGTAAATGGAGATGAATTTAGAAGATGTTTTGCTGAACTAATGTAGTTTTCCGCCTTATGAGCTTTACGAAGTATAATAATTCCTTTTGAGTTTTTTCCCTCTGATTGAACAGTATATAACAAAATATGCTTTGATTGTTTTTTCCTGCAACCATTTAAATTGATA
>JAHOYW010000205.1 GCA_019038735.1 Victivallales bacterium
GGCGTGTCCGGCACATTTCAGCCGGATAGCAATGTGATACCTTACCCAGGCACACGTTCGATGAGTGTAAAACTTTCTTTATGTTCTAATGTTTTTTGTGTCATATTTAACATTTAGGATTATGTCCATCTGTTTAATTCTATTATAAACGATTAATAGACAATAATCAACAATAAAAAAACGATTTTATCTTTGAAAAAGCGATAAGTTCGGATTATGTTCTTACCAGAACCTAAATAACTGAGAAATTATCGACAATGAATAAATATGAATGTGAAGAGTTGAATGCCACAATCAATGATACTTCTATACTGCGGGAAGGTTGTTATCTGTCCAGCTTTCTGATTCAGCCTCATATTTTTCATTTTACTGTTCCGTCTGCGCCAGAACAGTTGCAGAAACACATGCATCAGACATTTGAAATATCGATAGTGCTTGAAGGGAAAATTACTTATTGCATTGACCGATTGGAATTTACTTTGTTAGCTGGCGATATGGTAATTATTCCACCGCGCCAGGAACACTGCTGGCGGCTACACGGCATCAATACAATCATAGTCAGTTCAATGTGTTTTATTTCTGGAAGAGGCACGCATCCACGTCGACAAATAACAAAGCTCATGACCGCACTTGAAAATCGTCAATATCACATTAAACAATTTTCTGTATATGAAAATTGTGTTCGCAATATACTGGATTTATTGCACAATCCATTAGTCTTTTATGAGGAAGAGATTAGGAAGCAACAGGAACTGTCTTATATTTACGTGTTCCGGACATTGTTGCCGAAATGGCTGGATATCGAACGGCCCACTAAACGTTCCGGCAATAATGTTGCTCCCGATGAAATTGTGACACTTATAAAATATTATATTTTCGACAACTCGTCACGCTCTATTCGCTTGGCGGATTTAAGCAAGTATATCGGGCTAAGCAAAGACCACCTGAACAGGCTGTTTAAGCAGAAAGAAAATATCTCCATTGGCCAGTTTATTACCAAAATCAAAATGGAGAAAGCCTCAAGAATGCTGGCTGCGACCTACGCTGATATAAAAACTGTGGCCATGGAAAGCGGTTTTTATGAAATTAATTATTTTTGTACAGTCTTCAAAAAGCATTTTGGCAAAACTCCATCTGAATTTCGCCACGAAAATCAAGCACATTGATTTTATCGCTATATCAAAGGCAATATCGTTTTTTTGGTGTTGCTACTCTGGTTTCGTTCCTGTATAGTAATATATAGAAATCCATTAATTTAAGAAGGAATGAAAATTATGGTTAAAAAATACAAATGTCTTTATAATCATGAAATGTTGATCAATTTTACCTCCCAGACTCCATATCAGAGTTATGAAAACGAAGTTGAAAAGGAACAAATCAAAGGTTATGTAACGGAATTGGCGGGGACACAGATTGATGCGTTGATGTGTTGCCCCACAGCCTGGCGCTTGCCCATTTACTACTCCAAGGTCAATCCAGTCTGGCAGACTTGGGCACCAGAACATCAGGATCCCAATCCAGTAGCCGACTGGAAATATTTTGACAAAGTTTTTCATCGAATAAAGAGCTACATGTTACGGGGCGACTACGAAGATCCTGTACAGATAACGCTTGACACAGCCCGAGAAAGGGGCATTGATTTTTTTATCTCCTATCGTATGAATGATTTTCACTATACATATTTCAACACAAATCGAATTTCTCCGACTATGGACCCAATGTGGCAGGAGCATCCGGAAATGCGCCTATGTTTTGGCAACGGTCATTATGCAATAAATTATCTGTATGAGGAAGTGCGTAACTGGTATTTAGATATTATTGAAGAATTGGTGAATAACTATGATCTCGATGGCTTTGAACTCGACTTTATGCGCTCACCTCATTATTTCCCGACAGAAAAAGTTGCCAAAGGAATGGGGCTGATGACCGATTTTGTCAAACGGGTTCGCGACCTTCTAAACAGAACAGGAAAACAGCGTGGAAAACAGTTAAAACTATCGGTACGGATTCCCCGTTCGGTGACGACATGTCTTGCTGTTGGTCTTGATGTTCCGACATGGAAACGTGATGCGCTTATCGACATGATTAATGTATCTTCACATTTTTGCATCAGTCAGGAAATTGCCGTCGAAGAATTCAAAAAATTGCCGGGCTCAGCCGAAGTATATGGAGAAATGCATTTTATCACCTACCAAAGCAATGGCGAGCTGTATGGCAACATTAATCGCAGAACTACTCGCGAAATTTATGAAACTACGGCCGCGGCATTTCTGGAACGTGGAGCTGATGGCATTAGTTTGTTCAATTTTGCCTATGTCCGCGACCATCATTTCAGTGAAGCAAGAAGACGCCTGAGCATGGATATGGAACCGCCGTTTGCCGTTCTCGAACATATTGTCGATTTGGAATACCTTAAAGCGCGACCGAAACATTATGTAA
>JAHOYW010000317.1 GCA_019038735.1 Victivallales bacterium
AGCGCTTTGGAGTGCGGTGCCCCTGCACCGCTTTTCAATTTGTGAGACTTAGTTTAAAAGTAGCATTGAAAAAGCCCGCCTAAAGGCGGAACTACAAACGAGATTGTGATAGCTCGAACGCTCGCATCTTTTAAAAATTGCGCTGACTTATTTTTAAAAGCCTCGTCTAGTCGAGAATGGCATTGGCTTTCGCTTCGCTCAGCCTCATCGCAAGCAAAGTGGGACCAACGCTTTCGCCCGTTAGATCACCGACCGCGGTCAAACGGTTATTTATTTAAGGCTGCTTTTATGAAATCATTGAATAATGGATGCGGGGTCAATGGTCGAGACTTGAATTCGGGGTGGAACTGACAGGCTACGAACCATGGATGACCTATTAATTCTACCATTTCTACAAGTTTTCCGTCCGGTGATGTTCCGACTATTTTCAACCCTTGAGAATCAATGTCTTCACGATAATCATTGTTGAACTCATAACGATGTCTGTGTCTTTCTGAAATATCAGAAACATTGTCATAGGCTTTGGCTGCCTTGGTGTCGGGAATTAAGGTGCAGGGATAAGCCCCTAAACGCATTGTTCCGCCCTTGTTGGTGATGGTCTTTTGCTCAAGCATCAAGTCAATTACCGGGTAATTGGATTTTTCGTCAAATTCAGTGCTGTTGGCGTCTTTGTAGCCAAGGACATTGCGGGCGAACTCTATCACGGCGCATTGCATGCCTAGACAAATCCCTAGGAAAGGGATATTGTTTTCGCGCGCGTACTGTATTGCTTTAAGTTTTCCAGATATGCCGCGATCACCAAAACCGCCGGGAACTAGGATTCCATCAGCTTTACTGATTAAATCAAAATTATCAGATTTTTCGAGTTCCTCTGCTTCCACCATTAGAATATTTATTTTTGAATCATTACTGATACCGGCATGATCCAGAGATTCGTATATGCTTTTGTAAGCATCACGCAAACTGGTATATTTGCCGACTACAGCGATAGTAACTTCAGATTTTTCGTTGTTTATAACGCGTTCAACCATATTTTCCCAATTACTGATATCCAAGTCGTGCGGTTCAAGATCCAAGAGTTTAAGGATTTTCAAGTCAACTTCCTGTCTTGCCAGCTCTACTGGAACTTCATAAATAGAGTTTGCCACATCGCGCTCTTCAATAACAAATTTTTTGTTGACATTGCAGAATAGAGCGAGCTTTGAAAAATGTTCGTCCTGCATCGGTTTTTCAGTACGGCAAATCAAAATATCAGGAACAATACCGATATTACGCAAAATACCTACGGATTGCTGCGATGGCTTAGTTTTCATTTCGCCAGCGGCTTTGATATAGGGAACCAAAGTTAAATGAATGAATATAGAATTATTTTCTCCAGCTCCATGCTTGAATTGACGGATTGCTTCAAGGAAGGGCAGAGATTCAATATCTCCGGCGGTTCCGCCAATTTCAGTAATAGTGATGTCATTGTCATCTGAATCCAGAGATGCTACCGCTTTCTTGATTTCATCGGTTATATGCGGAATGACTTGAACAGTTCCGCCAAGATAACCGCCTTCGCGTTCACGGTTGATGACATTGCTGTAAATTCGTCCAGTGGTGTAATTACTTGCTTGTGAACATACTACCCCGGCAAAGCGTTCGTAGTGTCCGAGATCCAAATCAGTTTCCGCGCCATCGTCAGTTACATAAACTTCGCCATGCTGGAATGGAGACATTGTGCCGGGATCGACATTGATGTAGGGGTCTAATTTCTGCATTGCGACACGATAGCCGCGGTGTTTTAAGAGCATTGCCAGAGACGCTGCGGTAATACCTTTACCCAGCGATGATACAACTCCACCCGTAACGAAAATATGTTTTGTCATGATTTCCTTGTTTTACTTTAAAAATTTCATCAATATTATCAATTTCAAGCACAAAAAATAGAAAAAATATTGAATTATTATATTTTTGAGATATGTCTTTCAGATGGGAATATAAATTATCACAAAGATACAAAAAAAGCAAATTAAAAAAATAAAAAAAGAGAGCATTTTTTTAAAAGCATCTTGTCATAATTTGTATTTTATGATTATCAAGGCAGATTATTATAAACAATAACAGAAAAGATAGGAATAAAATCATGAGTAATTGTATTTTTTGTAAAATTATTGAAGGAGAAATCCCATCTACTAAAATATATGAAGACGATTTAATTTTTGCCTTCATGGATATTTCACCTATCAATAAAGGTCATATCTTAGTAATCCCTAAAGAACATTATATTGCCTCGTCCAGTATTCCTGAAGATGTTGCGGGACGCATGTTCCATGTCGGCAGCCGTATCGGAGTAGCTTTGCGCCGCGGGCTTGATTATGACGGGTTCAATCTGCATTTAGCTGACGGCACTTGTGCCGGACAAGTAGTAATGCACGCGCATCTGCATAT
>JAHOYW010000134.1 GCA_019038735.1 Victivallales bacterium
CTCTTCAACCGTTCCGAAATTATTATTAAATAGATTCTCAGCTACGGGATAAGTAATTTTAGTCAGCACATTGACATTGTTTTTATCATCAGATGTTTTTCTGACGCCGTAAAGTTCCTGCTCGCTGGTTCCTCCGTTTGCTTCATCATCGCAAATCAATTTCGAATACATAAAAATGTACTCTTTGTTGATTTCTGCCGGGATACTATATGATCCGTCTGATTTTGTGAATCCGATAAAATGTTCGCCGGTTTGGCTGAAAGTGCCGTCAAATAAGGGCCAAACGAAAACTTCACCGTTATTGTAACATCGACCCTTCTGAAATTTCCCAGATAAATTATAAGCAACAATCGCGTCACTGGTTTGATCAGTTCCATCCGTCCCATCAGTTCCCGTAGTGCCGTTAATACCGTCTACTCCATCGCGTCCATCCTTCCCATCTTCACCCTTGAATTCAGCACAAGAAACCGCTAAAAAGAAGATGGTTAAAAACAAAAATAACTTTTTCATTTCCACCCCTGATTAATAGTTAATCTGTTCGATAAACGAAATTACCCCTTGAATCGATGTGTTGAATATTGTCGGCGGTTCCAGCTGGTTGCCTTGTTTTAGTAGTTGGCACCCATGCTTTCCCGTAAATATCATAATAAACTTTCTTTCCGCATGTTGTCCCATCGTCTATTGTTGCTGATCTAACTATTCTGTTTTGATTTGTTGAAATCATTTTCCTTTCTCCTGTTGAACTATTTGAAATTATCGAATAGTTGGACTGCCCCGGTAGACTTTCAGTCAGAGCCGATTCTAGTTAGACGGATTGACCTATTTTAATCTAAGCCACGGGGCAGCTCTATTTATTCGTTGTCAGACCGTAATCCATCGAGAAACCCGGAAATAACAGCCCCGCCAATCATGTCAATAAATCCACAAATCCAAGGCTCGATTGTGTTCTCCCAGATTTTAGCAGTCCATTTCCATTTGTTCCCGGCGGCTGAAATCATCTTTCCGATCATGTAAAAAAGCTCATAAATCCAAGCCCTGACTTTTTTGGTTGGAATCTTTTTCAAAATCAAAGTGCTGACTACATAAGCGAGTATTGACCCGCCTGCATAAACGGCAACTTGAGAGGTTGCCCAGGTTATTAAAGTTTCAAACATTTTTTATTCTCCAATTAGTTACGTGTTAAAATGGCCTTCTGGATAGTCCCTTTTAATTTGCTTACCTGATCCAGTTTGGCTTGGAAAAATCCGACCCCTTGTCGGGCGCTGAAAATCCCTTATTAGTGATTTAAGCATGTCCATTTTCCCGCGATGATAATCAAGATTCTCGATTATCTTTGCGTTTTCTAAGTCTTTTAAATCGGCTTTCAATTCCCTAATTACGTCAGCTTTTTTCATTAGTAAGACCAATAAACATCTTGCGGATTCCCGAGATTCGACCCGGCATGAATAAACATATCAGCGTCACTAACTCCAATACGTTTAAATCCCGCCTCGAACAGTCCATAAAGAATGCGGAACCTTTCCCAATTATTAAAAAAGGCTATATCCGATCCTTCACCGGTCAGATGATCAGAATCGTCTTTTCCGCCCTCTCTTTTATTTTGGGCAGGGTTTCGACAGCCGGATGCGATCAAATAAGAAGTGCCTGAAATCAATCTAGCGTGAAATAGCATGTCCATGTGATCTTCCTTCATCCAGCAATTTTTTAGATCGTCAACGAATTCTGATTCTTTGAAAAACCTTTCGTATTTTTTCCAGTTCATTTTATCCATCCTCTCTCTAAATCATAAAACATGCCATTTGATAATGAATCAGCAGCTTCCTTTAGTTGTTTTCTGAAGCATGTTTCAGGATCTCCTGTCCAAAACTCTGGATAGCCAGTATATGATCACATCACTTCATGTAAATACCATATATTAGCGCCGGGGAAATATTGATTTGCTATGTCGTAAACTGTTTTGAGTTCGACTAATGACTTATCACTCATCTAAATCCTCCTGAAGTGGTGCCGCGCCTGTTGGGATCGAAGACCAGTGCGGAAATACACCCTAGACCGGCACCGTGCACTTAATATTTTCACGGTGTTTTAACTATGTCAAGATAAAGTTTGACTATTTGCCAAAAATACCGCATATTTAAAGCAATTCATCAAACTTTTAATGGAGAAATTGGAAATGTTGGTAATTACCGAAGAAATCAAGAATTATTTAGATACGACCGAGGGCCGGAAATTTTTTAGAGAGATCACGCCGGAAATGTCAGCCGGTTTGCGGTTCGAATTTAAAAAAAGTTTAATGCGCTATTCCCCTACTCTCCGTAGGCGTTTCGCGGTGTTGTCTTTGCTTCATGGTAAAATAAATGAAATAAATATCAAGAAAACACTTGACAAGTAATACCCGTTTTGAAAATATAGGTTCAACACATTACAT
>JAHOYW010000307.1 GCA_019038735.1 Victivallales bacterium
ATGGTTCCAGTATTCTTTCCTGCATATCTGCTGGAATCCCGATTCCTGTATCTTTAACCTCAATCAACAAATTTCCATCTTCATAGTCAGCCTCAACTGTAACACTTCCCTTGTCGGTAAATTTTATTGCGTTTCCAATAAGATTAAATATAATTTGCTTAAGTCTTCTTTTAGCTCCAATTAGCTCCAGCGGCAAATTATCATGTTGAAAAGCCAACTTCACACTCTTTTCTTCGGCTTTAAATTTTAAAATTTTAATACTTTCAGCAATTAGTTGCTCCGGCGAAAAGCTATCAAGCAATGATTCTATTTTTTCTCTCTTGATATCTGAAAATTCCAAAATGTCATTGATTAACTCGGTTACATTCTGACCACATGTTTTTATTATATCCAACTGCTTAAGAAGTACGTCTTGATACTTACAATCAAAACTTCGACTCAGGGTATCTTCCATTATTCCCGAAAAACCGAGAAGTCCATTTAAAGGACTTCTCATTTCGTGAGACATATTGGCAAGGAATTCATTTTTTGCTTGATTGGCGCATTCTGCCTCTTCTTTTGCTGAAATCAGATTTTTTGAGATATATTCACGGTCAACCGCTCTAGCCAGCCTCTCTGTTATGATATTCACTAACTCGTACTCTTCCTGTAAAAAAACGTTTTGACCATCTTTAGACTTATCCGCTAAATAACAGATATCCAGTTTCCCGAAGCCTTTAATATCTGTTGATAATCTTCGCCTGGTCTGTTTATAATTATCAGTTTTATATTCAACTTCGCCAACAGTAATTTTTGCACAGACGCTTTTGGGATATTGAAACGCTGCTGGTAGTATACTGAGAGTATCTTTAAATATTTTTTCTAGCGATGTTTTCGTTTCCAGTATTTCTGATAAATTCCGTAGACACTCAAGTTCCTTAACTCTTTCCTTTATTGCCGCTCTTGTCCTGCACCCCTCCGTTATATCACGAAATACCAAAACTGTACCAGAAATATCACCTTTTTCATTCTGAATAGGAAAGCATGAGTCAGACACATGACATTTAGAACCATCCCTGGAAATAAGTATGTTATGGTTTTCCAGATTAGTCGTCTTTACATTATTTTGTATTTTTTTGACTGGATTTGGTTTAAGAGTTTTTGAGTCAACTATGTTGAATACCTTGTGCAGAGGAAGTCCTTCCGCTTCAGAAAAATCAAACCCGATAAGCTTTTCAGCTTCTGGATTCATACCTGTAATCAGTGTATTTAAATCTGTTGTGATAATTCCATCGCCAATAGAATTAAGAGTAACTGCGAGTTCCTTTTGCTGTTTCTCAACAAGAATTTTTGCCTGCTTGATTTTAGTAATATCCGTAAATGTAACCACTACTTGGGTTAATTGCTGTTTCAGGTCAAACTCAGGAAACGCATTCACCAGAACCCACACCAAATCATCTTTTGCGCGATTTATTCCAATAGTATATCCAGTCAGCGGTTGGAGTGTGCTCAAAACCTGATTGATTGGATATTTGTCTATATGTGCCTTGGAGCCGTCTTCGTGAATAAAATTCCAGCCGGAATCAATATCAGCCTTGCCAAGCATCCGCTCTTTTGGAATACCAAACAACTTGGATGCTTCGAGGTTACATTGTATAATCCGAGTATCCGGAGCATGGACGACAACTCCGGCAGATAAATTTTTAAGCAGGTCATGCTGCAACTTTTTTTTCTCGTCCAGAATACCTTGAACAGTAAGCAGTCTATCCTGATCAAACAACAGATAAACTATCAAAAAAGAAACAAGCGGATATATGATTATTACCGGCAGGGATATTGCCGCGAGTATATCTAACGCAATATTAAATGGAAGGGTGAACATGCAAAAAAGCATTATAATGTGAACAATTAATCCAAACAAATAAATGTACAACGGTTTTGTAACCGCTGAATGTGTTTTCCTGAAATAATAGTATCCCACACCAACCGCCCCTGAGGCGACTATAACGACAAGACCTGTTATAGTCCCCATGCCTCCTTGAATAATTCGGTAAACGCCAGCAAGTAAAATCGCTATTGCCGCAACAATAGGTCCACCAAAAAATCCCGCTATACTGATTATAATTGAACGAGTGTCAAAAATTACGCCCGGCATAAAACGAATTGGACAACTCATGACAACAACAGCACTTAAACCGAATAAGATTCCATTGTAAACACGTTTATTCACGCGTTGTTGACGAAAAAAATAAGATATTCGCATATAGGTAAAAGCCGTTACAATCAGTACAGCCGCATTAAATAAAAAACTTTGAAAATATTCCATACTCCTCCTTGGTGTGTTTGGCTTTTTATTAATTTTATATTATAGAGCTTTCGCTAGCATCCTTGGATCTGTGAAAATTTATAGTTTTTGACAGACAAGTTTTCTATATGCTTCCTGAGC
>JAHOYW010000071.1 GCA_019038735.1 Victivallales bacterium
ATTATATGCAGATTACAAATGAAAAACATTTTTTTTCGCTATCTTATTATATATTTTTTAGAAAAGCTTATTGGTATAAGCCAAAAAACAAGCTATCTTTTTCATAGATTAAAGCTGAATAATTATAATAAAATTGCGTATTCTTAAATTAATAAAGCACTTGAGCTTAAGGAATTTTGTCATGAATGATTTAAAACTAGCCAGACCACTGATATTTTTTGATTTGGAGACAACCGGAGTATCAGTCGTAAATGATCGGATTGTCGAGATTTCCGTCGTGAAAATATTTCCAGACGGGAAAAGACAGATAACGACCCGCCGTGTCAATCCGCAAATGCCAATTCCTGCCGGAGCGAGTGAGATTCACGGGATTTACGACAAAGACGTCGAAAACGAACCAACATTTGATCTTATTGCCGCTAATCTGCTGAAATATTTTACCGATTGTGATTTAGCCGGATATAATGTCATAAAATTCGATATTCCACTCCTCATCGCTGAATTCAAACGCTGTGATTTGCTGTTCTCAACAGAAAACTGTCATGTCATAGATGCTTTTAATATTTTCTGTAAAAAATTCCCGCGCAATCTCGCAAGTGCCTATGACTTCTTTTGCGGCAAGACAATCGAAAATGCCCATAGTGCCGAAGCTGATACTTTGGCAACGCTCGAAGTTCTTGAGGGACAATTAAAAATGTATTCCGATTTGCCGCGTGATGTTGCCGGACTTGATAAATTCTGCGATATGACTGATCCGAATTCAATCGACAAGAGTAATCGTTTCAAGTGGCAGGGCGATCAGATAATCGTTAATTTCGGCAAAAACGCGGGAACTTCTTTGCGCGATGTATGTATAAATAACCCTGGATTTCTGCAATGGATAATCAAGGCTGATTTCCCAGATGACGTAAAAAAAATAGCGTCAAACGCTCTCCGTGGAACTTTTCCGGAAAAGCCAAAGGCAAGTGATGCGAAATAAACTTAACTCCTTAATCAGTCTTTTAGACGATGATAATATCGAAATCGTTCAGGAGGCTATGGCTGAATTACTCAAGCATGAAGCTGAGATTAATGAATATCTAGCCGAACATCAGGAAAGTGAAAAACCTGAATTACGCAAGCGCATCCATCAGCTACAGGCAATTATGATTATGCGGCAACGCCGGGAGAACTTCGCAAAGCTCCTGAAATCAAAGGACTTAAGCTTGCTTAACGGTTTGGTCGCGGTACACTTGCAATGGTATGATAACGATTCAGAACGCTTCTTAGATGAACTATGGGGACGTTTTTTCAAAACTAGTAAACGTTTTGCTCCAAAGAACATTAGTGAAATTGCGTATTTTATGCGTAAATGCGGTTTTCAAACAAGCCCGACAGATAGTTTGCAGGCAGATTCTTTTTGCATAGGACCAGTTCTGGATGACCTCGTTGGAGCTGATTTTATGCTTTGCGCTCTGGCTGCTCAACTCGCCGAAGAATGGGGCTTTGAACTGGAAATAGTTAGAGTGATGAATGATTTTCTACTCATTGATAAACAGGGACAGGTTTTGTCGCCCGCAAATTCCTGGCAGTTGCTTTCAGATATTGATTCGCAAAAATATGAAGCCTGGAGCAAAAAACAAATTGTAGAACTCGCCTCAACTATGCTGTTTACTTTTGCCGTAAGCTCAAACAGTTTCCGCTATATCCATACAATCGGACACAGTCTGGCAAAAGTTTCAGGAGAAGAAAAACTTGATTTTCTGCCCTATCCTTACGGCGCAAAAAAAGAGGGCAAATAAATCAATGAAAACCGCACTAATCATCGGAGCCGGGCCGGCTGGACTGACAGCAGCGATCAAGGCGGCGCAAAACGGCTGTAAGCTAATCGTTTTTGAACAAGAGGAACGGGCTGGATTAAAACTTTTAGCTTCCGGCGGCGGACGTTGTAATTTAACTAATACTCTTGATGTTCAGAATTTAGCCGCGGCATTCGGCAGGCAGGGACGCTTCACTTTGAAGGCTCTGGAAATGCTGCCTCCTGAAAAACTCCGTGATTTTTTCGCCGCTGGCGGCGTTGAAACTGAAATTACTGACGGCTTTCATATTTTTCCAAAATCCGGCAGTGCCAGAGATATTCTAAGCGTTTTATTGAATCTCTGTAAAGACTTGAATATAGAAATAAAAACATCAGCTAAAGTAGAAAAACTCATCATCGAAAATAATCAGCTTAAAGGCATCCAAAGCACTAAAGGGAAATTTGTGGGAGATTATGTGCTAATTGCCGGCGGTGGCAAAGGCTATCCGAGACTCGGTGGTGATGGCGGAGCTTACCTCCTCGCTGAACAAGCCGGACACAAAATTAATACCCCCATGCCCGCATTAGTCGGTCTGCGCTGCGTGGAAGAATGGGTCGGACACTGC
>JAHOYW010000212.1 GCA_019038735.1 Victivallales bacterium
TTTTTATTAACAGAATCGCGTAATTGCATTCTTATCACTAAAAATAATGTCAACCGGAAACGTAAGATGTTTATTTGATTAAGTACAAGGGATAGTAATTTGAAGTGCGATACTGTATATTTTAAAGTAGGGAAAACAATTAATTTACAAAATATTCATGTCGGCGAAGCTTTTGTGTCCTGCCTTTGATACGATTATGTGATCCAAGAGCTTTATTTCTATGGTTTCAACTGCGGTTTTAATGCGTTCAGTCATGCGGAGATCGCCGGGTGATGGCTCACATAAGCCACTTGGATGATTGTGTACCAGAATAATCGCCGCCGCGTGAATCCTCAAACAACGCTGGATAATATTACGTGGATAAACTGCCGCCCGGTTAATCGTACCTTCCTGACAGTCATAATCAATTACATGATTTTTGGTATTTAAATAAAGCACCATGAAAAATTCGTTATGCTCCCCGCCAACTTTCATCCGCGCGTAATCTATTACGCTTTCAGGAGAATTAACAAAATCCGTTCCTAAAGCTTTTGATTCCAGATAAGAGTTACATAATTCACGCAGAAAAATAAATAAAATAGCCGCATTTTCACCGATACCCTTTATTGTCTGTAATTCTTCGGGAGAGGCGTCAAACACTGCGTGCAGTTCCTTGAAATGTAATAATAAAGCTTTGGCTATCGGTTTAACGTCACGGCGCGGGATAACAAAAGTCAAGAGCATTTCCAATGCTTCATAATCGTGCAGAGCCGCCAAGCCGCCACTTAGAAATTTTTTCCTCAAGCGTGCTCGATGTCCCTGTAGCATATCGTCTTTCATCAGTCCCTCGTCAAATAGCTAAAAGTTTCAAAATGGCTTGTACGCGGAAACATATTAATCATTCGTGCGAATTTCAATTTAAAGCCCTTATTATGGAACATATTTAAATCCCTGCCCAGTGTGTCAGGGCTGCAGGAAATATAAACCAAACGTTTGATCTTGCTTTTCACTATGCTTTTCTTCAATTCTCTGCCAATACCACTTCGCGGCGGATCGACTATCAAAATAGCTGACTCCGGCAATTCATCAACTGTTTTCTCAAATATCTTACCCACATTCGAAGCAATGACCTTAGCGTTTTCCGCACCGTGTTGGCGCAGATTATAACGCGCCGATTCAACTGCCTGTTCGTCAATCTCAATACCAATCACTTCAGGAACTCCAGCCAAAGTCGCTGTTACACCAAACAAGCCGGAACCGCAATACAAGTCAAGAACGGCGTCAGGTTTTTCTTTTTTAAGAAGCGTATTCAAATTTGCAATCAATGCGGCGGAACCGTCATTGTTTACCTGATGAAAACTTCCGACCGGTACTGAAAATTTTCCAAAAGGCATATCTTCTTTTAACCAGCTCAAGCCGGCTTTTGGAGCATTACGCCAGCAGACAACACCATCTTCTTTGGTATAACGCAAAGTAAAAGTCTGACCTTTATGCAAGCTGTGAAAGAAGCCTTTATCACTTCTTAATTCCGCCAGTTTTTCATTGATTTCATCACACGCCAAAGGGCATTGTGGAATATCTAAAACAGTTTGATTACCCTCATACATATAGCCGAGCAATGTTCTGGGGCCGTCTTTCTCTACATGCAGAATTATTTTATTGCGGTAGCCATGAGCTTTTTCAGGAGCCTGCCAGTCGCCGAACTCACAATCATCTATTGGGATATTACGCTCTAGAAAATCCCGCATCTGCTTGTCTTTCATTTCATTTTCGTATTTATAATCAATATGCTGATAGCTACAGCCCGGACAGAATTTTCCATAAGGGCATTCTTCCTCAACCCGTGCAGGGCTGGGTTTCAAAACCTTCAGCAAACGAGAATTATAATAATCACGTTTCTCTTTTTTTATTTCAACTTCGACCACTTCACCTGGAATGACGCGCGGCGCAAAACACACTTTGCCGTCAATTCTTCCGAGCCCTAAACCGCCGAAAGTTATTTTTTCTATTTCTATTTCAAAATTATTATTGAGTCTCAAAAGGAATCTCCGTTTAAATTAACTTTTAAATTCACTGTACTATAGCATAATTCGGTCTTTTTTATACAATTCCCTGCATTGAATCAAGAAAAATTATAGAAAAATATCTATTTGACATGGTATAAGCAACAAAACTGTTTATTGTATTCGATTATTACAGCAATGGGAGCATATTATTTGCGCGATATTTAAACAGGGGGAGGTTATTCAGAGTTTTTTTTGCTCGCGTTTTCAATCTTTTTTGTTGACATTCTTGTCATTATCATTATTAATAATCAAACTCTTATTCGTTTGAGAAAAAAGGGTTCTTCGACGGTTTGTGCCGTAAATGAATAGAAAAGAGCATAGTATTGAGATA
>JAHOYW010000240.1 GCA_019038735.1 Victivallales bacterium
CGCGCGCGTTTCTCCCCCCCATGTCCCCTCCCTAAAAAAACACGTACCCGCGCCCATGCCGCTGGCACGATCTCTGCATGTAAAACGTTCACAGTGACGAAAATTGTAAATTGTCACCGCAAACTGCCGCAAATTGTCACACCTCCTATGCCATGCCAAAATATAAAACTATATGCAATATAATGTGCGTATGTAACTATATGATATCATTAAGGAATAAAGATATATGATATAAAACTGCATAGGCTTGGCATCCTGGCATGACGGCTGCAATAGTATAGAATCAAACAAACAGCATGACACAAACAAGGGAGGCGCAGCATGTTAAACAGTTTCTTTGAATCATATAGAGAGCAGCTTGAAGTGGATTACCAGCTTGCATTGGATAACAAAGTTATCTGCGATCACTGCGGCAATGAAACTGAAGCTGAGGACACATTTAGCAGCGTAACAGACGGCACGATCTGCAAGGCGTGCTTTTACGAGAGGGGTTGAAACATGATCGAGAACTTATCTAAACTCAAAAATCAAGAGCAAATCAACGCACTAAAACCAGAGCGAATCGGCACAGTTAATGGCGTGACATATTACGAGCATCCAGTATACGGAGACGAAGCACCGCTAATAATCAATAAAGCCGGATTCTGGTATTATTCCGATGAATTAGAATTGCCTGAAGCGGATTAACTGGAGGTAAAAAATGAGCAAAAAAGACATGGTTATAAATACCTTATTGGACGCAATTCAAGTGCTTAATACCGGCGAAGATATTCCGCGCTGGATCACGTACACTAATTGCAAAGGCGATAAACGGACCATATTTGTGGGCGAGTATGTCGCGGACCTTAAAGCCATTATCAGAGCAGCGCGCTAACCTGGAGGCCAGGGATCGAATTAATTTAACTGGAGGTAAAACATGCGAACAATCAATTACAAAGCTTTACACAAGAAAATCAGAGCGGCCAGACGCGCCATCCTGGACGCAGCCAAAGACGTTAGCAAGGTTCAATTCCTGGGAACGGAATTGATTAAAGAGAGAATGCTAGTCACGATCCGGATCAATTACGCGGACCACTTTCCAAGCGGCACAGTGCGCGAAGGCAAATTTGATATAATTCTATAATTGAGAGGTGACAACATGCAAAACATAGCAAACTATATTGATAAAAAAGCAAAGCGCGAGGCCCGGAGATTTCCAAAGGACAGGCAAGGAACGTACATATCAAACCGCATAGAGTACCTCTGGCAAATCTACCAGAGCGAAGGGGAAAATTCGGTGCCAGGTCTTGAAATTTTAATGTAAAAACGAAAAAATCGTGCCAAAAAATGAAAATTAATTATAAAACTATAAAAAAATCGTGTATAATCTTATATAGTCAAACCACTTTGTTATAATACTATATCGAGCCAAAAACGTTAACGATACCAGGGAGTTACGAAAATTTTTACAGTTAAAACACTCGATGTATATATGTTTTAGAAAACAGTCAAATAAGCTGAGAGCACTTTTTTGAAATATTAAAATTTTAGTTGAGCCTAACACTTTAAGTCTTTACCGCAAACTGGAAAAAAGGTTTTGACCCTTACCTGGAAATGGCATACATTGAGTGTTGTAACTACGGACCACTTGTAATTTCAACAACTTAGCCACCATATAAAACGCAACTTTTTGATATCAAAATATAACTTTATATGTAAATCGGAGACAAACCATGTTAAAATCAGGTGACATTGTGGCAATAAGAGGCGATTTAAGGCTTCGAAACGATGGAAGCTGCCAATATACGGAAAACCAGTTGTTTGAGGGCCGATATATAAAACATGCTTATCATGGTGGGATATGGCTTGGAGAAATTAAGTCGATATCAAACGATATGGGATTAGTGGGCGGCATGTGGAGACACATTTCTTTTTATGAGAAAATGGCTTAACAGGAGGTTTAATCATGAAAACAGTTTTTACTACCGAAATGGTCAAACACGTTTGGGCGCAGCAGAGTCAACCGGAGGGAAGAAACTCTAATGAAACTACTTCATTCCGATACGCTTTCTTGGATAGCTACAGCACGACCATTGCAGTCCATTGTGGTGATTTTGTATTGAGTGCGGACCCTTCCCAATTTTCAGTAACAACGAACAGACACACTCCAAGCTCTTATGATGTGAGTCCGGCACGTTTGATATATATTCCCGCCCTGTTCAGCTACGGCGAGCGAATGCGGTATCCTTCGGATATCCCTAAACCTGGAGTAATTAAAAAAGCTCTTCAGGAATTGATTCTAGACCTTTGCAAGTCCTACAAAAAACGCCGGACAGATATCACCAGAGCTTGGGACATGCGGCGAATTGACCGCCTTTTAGACGATCTGC
>JAHOYW010000044.1 GCA_019038735.1 Victivallales bacterium
TATCTCAATACTATGCTCTTTTCTATTCATTTACGGCACAAACCGTCGAAGAACCAACTAAATACAGACGGCAAGGTGAACCTAATGAAACGATAATTGAAATTTCTCCTGATGAATATGAAGAGCTCACAAAAGAGTCAGTTATTGATTGTAATTCAATAAAAAATATTAGTTTGAATGAGCTTGTCCATAAGTTTGAGAATAAATTTCTTGTAGGATGTGATGATTTAAGTAATGAATTGGTCAAAAAAATCATATGTGGAGTTCACAAAAGTCGTCATGTTAGTAATAAAATCAAACAGTTGTTAAAATAATTTTTAAACAAATAATCGTTTGAGATAGCTTCAGTTCCTCTTTTTTATTGTTTCTTTGATTCGGCTTTTTGTCTTTTCTTTCTTGCTTCGAATTCTTCGATTGTGCCGGTGTAATCGGTAATTTTGTCTTCTGATACTTCGATTATTCTTGTGGCTAAAGTGCTGATGAGCCTATGGTCATGCGAGACAAAAATCACAGTATGTTTTACTAATGAAATAGCAAAGTTCAATGCCTCGATTGATTCGAGATCAAGATGGTTGGTGGGTTCGTCAAAGATTAATACATTGCCGCCCTTCATCATCATTTGAGAGATTATCAGACGCGTTTTTTCGCCTCCACTCAAAACTTCGGTTTTTTTGAATACGTCATCACCACTGAACAACATTTTTCCCATAAATGAACGCAGTTCCGTTTCACTCATGTATTCGCTGGGGTCGTTGAACGAGCCGAGCCATTCGATAGCAGTTTGTTTCATATTGAGCATTTCGCCAGGTTCCTGCGGGAATATACTCACATCTACAGTTTCACCATGAATTACTGATCCATTATCCGGGTTTAACTGCTTTGCGAGAATTTTCAGCAAAGTCGTTTTACCGACACCGTTTTTGCCGACAATCGCTATTTTTTCTTTAGAGCCGATTTCACATGAAAAATCTTCAAAAAGAGTTGTGTCGTCATATTTTTTGGAGACGTTTTTCACTTTAATAACTTTTTCACCAAGACGTGCTTTTGCTTCAAATCTTATATATGGCGAAACCCTTGAGCTGGGCTGCATATCGTTTAATTCTATCTTTTTTAATTCCTTCTGCCGTGATGTTGCCTGTTTTGCCTTTGACGCGTTGGCGCTGAATCGCGATATAAATGCTTTTAACTCATGGATGCGTTTTTCCATTTTCTTGTTCTGTTTTTCCATCAATTCCTTGATTTCAAGATTGGCAATGGTGAAATCATCATAATTCCCGGTGAACATGCGAATTTCATGATAATCCAGGTCAGCAGTATGAGTACAAACATTATTTAGGAAAAAACGGTCATGAGATATTACTATCGCCGTGCCTTCGTAACGTTTTAAAAATTCAATCAGCCACTCAATTGATTCCATATCAAGATGATTAGTAGGTTCGTCCATTAAGAGAATATCGGGACTAGCAAAAAGAACCTGCGCGAGCAGAACGCGCAGCTTGAATCCACCTTGAAGCGTAGACATTTTTCCTTGAAGCATATCCTCGCTAAAACCAAGACCAGCGAGAAGTTTTTCCGCGTCAACTTCCATCTCATAACCTCCGGCTGCACCGAATTCCTCTTCAATATCGCCGCAGCGTTCATTTTCCGCGTCGGTCAATTCGTCTTTTGAATAAAGTTCTTCACGCTCACAATGCAAAGCCCAAAGTTTTTTATTGCCCATATAAACAGTGTCAAGTATCGCGCATTCATCAAATACCATGTGATCCTGATGCAAATAACCCAGTACGCAATCTTTTCCTATAAACACTTCGCCTTGAGAAGACTCAAGTTGTCCAGTAAGGATTTTCATGAATGTGGATTTCCCAGAACCATTGGCTCCGATCAGTCCATAGCGGTTGCCGGGAGTAAATTTTACCGACACATCTTCAAAAAGCGTGTCTCTGCCAAAACGCATCGTTATTTTTGATGTAGAAATCATTGTACTTAATCACTTATTTTTATTTATAAATTCGAGTAGCAAAAATAAGTCATTTTTTCAGAATTTCAAGCTTTTGATAATGAAATTATTATAATTTTAATTTGGCTATGATTTTTTCGGCGGATTCCAGCGCTTCATTGTCTGCGTATTTTAGGTGTCGCCAGTTCCAATGAAAACCATCTTCCACGCCACGCGGAACTATGTGCAGATGCGCGTGCATTACTACTTGCCCGGCACAAGTGCCGTCAGCTAAATGCAGATTGAACCCGTCATAATCAAGCCCACGGCGCAAAGCCACTCCAATACGGCTGCCGACATGGAACATGCGTCCGGCAACATCTTCAGGAATACTGGACGAGGCAATAT
>JAHOYW010000165.1 GCA_019038735.1 Victivallales bacterium
GATATGAATAGAGCTGTGCCCGAAGAAATTATTGACGAGATTCGATCACGCTGTAATATCGCAGATGTCATTCGCAGTTATATTCCGATTAAAAAAGCCGGCGGCGGAACCTGGAAAGCTTTATGTCCATTTCACAATGAGAAAACTCCGTCTTTTACTATATCCGAACAACGGGGACGCTATCATTGTTTTGGCTGTGGCGCGGGCGGCGATGCTTTTAAATTCATTATGGAATGGGAAAAAGTTGATTTTCCGAACGCTATTCATCTCCTAGCCTCAAAATGCGGCGTACTTATTCCTGAAAAAACTTATTCCAACCCACAGGAACGTCAACAAGCACAACAGCGAGCCGGACGCCGCGAACAACTCTACAAAATAAATACAGAATTTGCCGAATGGTATGCGCTTCTGCTCAAAAATAATCCAGAATGGCCGGTAAGTCAATATTTAACAAATCGCGGAATACCTCCTGAAATCGCGCAAAAATTTCAACTGGGAGTGGCTCCGGATTCCTGGGATGCGTCACTGGTGCACGCTAAAGAACTGAATTTTTCCGAGGAAGAACTACTCGAATCCGGCATTGCTATTCAAAACGAAGAGAGTAAGCGGGTTTACGACCGCTTTAGAAATCGTTTGATTTTTCCGATATGGAATGAACAAGGCAGGGTGGTCGGTTTCAGCGCGCGGACTATAGAAAAAGAAGCTCCCGGCGCAAAATACGTCAATAGCCCTGAAACTCCGGTGTTCAGAAAAAGTAATATATTATATGCCCTGCCATTGGCACGCAAAGCAATTCAGGAACACAACATGGTAATACTTTGCGAAGGACAGCTCGACACGATAGCCATGCACCGTGCCGGTCTGGAATGCACGGTTGCGCCTCAAGGAACAGCTTTTACAGATGAGCAAGCGAGAATTTTAAAGCGTTATACAGACCGGGTATATTTAGCATTCGACAGTGATTCCGCCGGACAAAAAGCCATGGCACGGGCATTAGAATTGCTTTTGCCATTGGATTTCGAGATAAAAATAATACGTTTCCCGGAAGGCAGTGATCCTGATGATATATATAAAAATTCAGGTGAAGCGGGGCTTAATAAACTTGTTGATGAAGCCATTGACATGCTGGATTTTCTCTGTGAAATAATTTTCCCGAAACATGACGCGAATACGCCTTTCGGCAAAAGTCGGATTATTGGAGAGATGCTGGAATATTTCCGTAAAATTTCCAAACCAATCGCGCGTGAAGCATACATACAAGAATTAAGTTCACGCTTGGGGGTCAAGCCGGAAACGATTTTCAGCGAATACAACAAAGAAAGCAAAGCAAAGGCAAATACTTTCAAGTTCAAGCGGCGGTCAGAACTCGAAGAACCGGGTTTTGAGAGTAATGACATGGCTCCGCCAGTCGTAGCGCAGTCAAATACTCCAGCTCCGACAATGGCTGTCAGGCACGCTGAAAAAACTTTACTCGAAATTGCTTTAAATTCTGAGGATACTGCCAATCAGTTAACAAATGATTTGCCAGTGGAAAAATTAACTCAAACAGTTATAGGCAAGGCAATTAACGAATTAATTAATTGTACTTTGAACGGTGAATGGGAACATGTCAGAGATCATCTCTCCGATTTCGAAAGAGAAAATCCATCTCAGGGATTAAGCAAGATATTGCTTCAGGAGAATCTCTACCAAAGCAGGCAAGCCGCAAAAGCAATAGAAGATTGTTTAAAGACAATCAACGACCATTACAAAAAATTAAAATTAACAGATATAATGCAAAAACTCAGTTCCGCATCCCCCGAAGAAAAAGCCACACTAATGAAAGAATTCCAAAGTCTAAGCAAAAAAGATTAACTTTTGCATTGTTCAGTTTCACTGTAAACAAAGTGAACACCTAGTAAATAAACAACAAATCAGATACCTCATGAAAGTCATTTCTTGAGAAATTGCTGTTAGGTAAATTTCTTTTTTACAACATGTGGGTATGACGCAACAATGGCAAGCATAATCTCATTTCGTTCTTGTTCGGTCAGTCTGTTTAGTATTTTTGTTACCTGTCCTATACATCCTCTTTGTTCTCCGGTTCCAAAGAAATCAATTTGCATATCAGGAAATAATTTACGCAATGTCCCAATAGTTATATTATTTATTGGTACTTTACAATTTTTAATTCGATTAATATCGGGTTGCTTAATTTCCGATATTTCACTTAATTTAACCTCAGAGCCAACTTGTTTAATATTTTCTCTGATTGCCTTTATAAAATCATCATCTTTCATTATTATACCTATCTTATTTTTATAGATATAAAAC
>JAHOYW010000255.1 GCA_019038735.1 Victivallales bacterium
CATATAAGCCATATCAATACGAATCATATCATATTTTTCAATAGTTTTCTGATCTGCACCGACCAAACGTCCAAGTTCATTAAATGACACTTCTGAACCTAGTTGTAAAGCTACTGCTTTAATTATTTTCTCCAATAGCATGGGCTTCTTAATATCTTCTAACATGAGCAAGTCTTTATATAAATAGCTTTCAGAAAGCAAAGAAAGTAACTCATTTTCTTCTCCTGTGTGAGTTACAATTTCAGGATACGCTCCAAAAACCAATCTGTGATTTAGCATGCGTCTTTCTTCAATCAGGCCAAATTCATCGGTCATTTCTTTAAATGACAAAGGATAAAGATGGAATTCATATTTGCGACCAGTTAAAGGCTCGCTAGTTTTATCAGCTAATTCGAAAGCGGAAGACCCCGTTGCGATTAACTGAATCTCTGGTAATTGATCGGTTATCAGCTTCATCGTCAAGCCAATATTAGGAATTCGTTGAGCTTCATCAATTACAACTACACGATTTTTCCCAAAAAATGCTTTCAATCTAGTTGATGTTGCCTGTGACAACAATTCACGCATATCCGTTTCATCTCCGTTAAGAAATAATACTGAATCTATCATTTCTTGACAAATTTGTTGGACAAGTGTAGTTTTGCCGCTTTGCCGCGGCCCATATAGAATAATTGCTTTTCCCTTAAAAAGTCGTTGCTTTATTCTATCTTCAAGTAATCTTTTTATGAACATAATATACCTCTGGAGATAATTAATATCTACTTATAATCCCAAATAAACACCATATTCAAGGATTGTAATCCCAAAATAACACCATATTTAGGGATTACAATCCCAAAATAACACTTTTTCAGTATTTTTTCTTAAGTAGTGCTAGGAGCAGCCTTGCTCCAGCACGTGAAGATTTAAGTCGGGCTATAATCTTTTGAGCTGTCAAAGACTTCTGTCGCGGTGCGAGTCGCACCTGCGACTACTTTTATGGATTTTAACATTGAACTGATACCTTATTTTATTTCATCTACTGGGCAGAGCAGTTTGGCTATGTCTAAGAGGTTTTTGAGGCGTGTTTGTGGTGGGTTCTGGTAGTTGATTGTTGGTTGGATGCCGTTTCGGCGGTAGAGTTTCCGGGTGTTTTTGAATGAAACTTTTTCGTTTTCGACATGTACCGCGGTGTAGGTGCTTTTGGCGGCGAAAACCTTGACTAAAGTTATATCCAACATGTTTTTGGCTTGTTCTGGTAAATTCCCGTAACGGTCTTCGAGTTCTTCTCTGAATTCATCCATTTTGCTTTCTGATGTGATGGTCGCTAAACGGCGATAGGCATCAACCCTGAGGCGTTCGCTGGAGATATATTCGGGCGGAAATCCTGCGGCTAATGAATCTTCTGGAGCTTCGTGAGCAAAATGGATAAAATCAATATTTATATCCACTTCAGGCAAAAATTCGACTTGATCGCCTTTGAGTTTTGCTATTTCCGCAGTCAATAAATTACAGTATAAATCAAAGCCTACCGCGTTAATATGCCCGCTCTGTTCCGCACCCAGCAAGTTGCCGGCTCCGCGGATTTCCAAGTCACGCAATGCCAGTTTAAAGCCTGCTCCGAGATGCGTATAGCGCCGGATAGCACTCAAGCGTTTTCTGGCATCCGAGCTCACGATATTGTGTTGCGGTAATAATAAATAAGCATAAGCTTGTCTGTTCCAACGTCCGATTCTGCCTCGGAGCTGATATAATTCAGCCAAGCCGAAACGATCAGCGCGTTCGATTATAATAGTATTGGCATTCGCTATATCCAAGCCGGATTCGACAATGGTTGTACATATCAAAACGTCGATTTCTCCAGCCAAAAATTTCGACATGACTTCTTCCAAGTCATTTTCGTGCATTTGCCCGTGCCCTATCGCAAAACGCGTATCCGGCATCATTTTCGCAAATTTATCCATCACTCCCTGAATGCTTTTGACACGATTATGAATGAAAAACACCTGCCCGCCGCGTTGAACTTCATTGCTGATACATTCGCAGATAAAACTGTCGTTATAAGGTGAAATACTGGTTTTTATCGGCAAACGCGCCCCCGGTGCGGTCATAATCGTACTTAAATCCCGAGCTCCGACCATTGCCATATATAAAGTTCTAGGTATCGGAGTCGCCGACATTGTCAAGACATCAACAGATGAGCGGAAACGTTTTATTTTTTCTTTGTGTTTCACCCCGAAACGTTGCTCCTCATCGACAATCACCAGACCAAGTTTTTCAAAATGTACATCATCCTGAAATAAGCGGTGAGTTCCAACCACAATATCAACCC
>JAHOYW010000210.1 GCA_019038735.1 Victivallales bacterium
AGGTCAGAGTCCGCCAGTGTCTAAAGTAAAAGTTTCCTTTGTGCCAGTTGCTGGTTCGGATTTGAAATTGTCTAAAACTTCAGCTATCTCAGATGCCGGCGGAAGTGTTAGTGTTCAGGTAAGTGCCGGGAACAAAGTCGGCGATCAATACTTGAAAATAAGTGCTAAGGGTAAAAGCACTACGATTCGTTTTATAACAGGCGTTTCGATCAGCGGAGGAAATCAGGAAAGTCATACCGGACAGTTGATGCATGATCCTTTAGTGGTTAAAATTGTTGACGCTAAAGGCAAAGCCGCAAAAGGAGTTCCGGTTTATTTTAAATTGACTTCCGCTCCTAAAAAGAGCAAAGCCAAGCTCCAGAAAAGCTGTGTCATAACTAATGACGAAGGTATTGCGGAAAACAACCTTAAGATAGGTTCAAAAACCGGTGAATATAATATTAACGTAGAAGTCGCGGATATAAAAAATAATTATCATATTCGCGGTATCAATGTTCGTGAATTGGGTTTAAATTTTTGGTCGGTGCTAATCAGCGTTCTTGGCGGATTGGCTATATTTATCTTCGGTATGAAACAAATGAGTGATGGGCTGCAGAAAGTCGCCGGCGAAAAAATGAAACAAATCCTCCATTTCTTTACCAGTAACCGTTTTGTAGCTGTTCTAGCTGGAACATTTATTACCGCTGTGATCCAGTCATCAAGCGCGACGACTGTGATGGTCATTGGTTTTGTGAATGCCGGACTCTTAAACCTGTTTCAATCTATCGGAATTATTTTCGGAGCGAATATCGGTACAACGGTTACCGCGCAGATTATCTCATTCAAGCTTTCCGGACTGGCACTGCCCGCGATAACTGTTGGCTTACTGATAATGTTTTTCAAACACCGCATGGCGAAAGGCTGGGGTGAAACCATTCTTGGATTCGGTCTCTTGTTCTTTGGTATGTCGATTATGAGTCATGAATTGAAAATGCTCGGTATTTTTCCATCGTTTATTAACTTTTTTCAGAGTTTTGACTGTACAAGCATCAATGGTACTATGCCGATTGGTGCTATAATGGGAGCTATTGGAATAGGTACTTTAATGACGGTTGTTATTCAAAGTAGTTCCGCTTCAATGGGTATAGTGCTTGCGCTTGCGGGTGGAGGTTTGATTAATTTTTATACTGCCGTCCCATTGATTGTCGGTACTAATATCGGTACGACAGTTACTGCTGTTCTCGCCTCGATTGCCGCCAATAAACACGCTAAACAGGCGGCTTGCGCTCACTGTTTATTCAACTTTAGCGGTGCTCTCGGAATGATGATATTATTTTATATACCGTGGGGTCCGAACAAAATTCCGGTTTTCATGTATTTCATAAATTCTATGACCGGCGGTGATGTTTTCGCGGCGGTTCCGCAAAATATTATTCGTCATATAGCGATGGCTCATACATTTTTTAATGTGTTTAATGTTTTACTGCTACTGCCATTTATCGGGATTATTGCTAAAATATGTACAATGGTTATTCCGGTCAGTGATGAAAAAACTGTTAAAATTCAGGCATTGGAACCGCATTTGCTCAATACTCCGTCAATAGCATTGGAGCAGGCTGTTCAATCCATCCGTTACATGGTCAAGGAATCCTGGGCAATGGTAGATTCGGTTATTACTAATCATTTTCTTAAATGCAAAGTTGATGATGAAGAATTTGAGAAACTGATGGTACGTGAAGATGAAATTGATCAGCTTCAAGAGGATATAACTGAATATCTTGTACAGATTACACGTCGCGAACTATCGGACGAACAAGCTTCCTTAGTGCCGCTGTTGATGCATTGTACAAATGATGCGGAACGAATTGCCGACCATACTGCCAATATCATGACCTTGACTAAACGTCTCGTCAAATCCAAACAGAAATTAAGCGAGAGTGGACAGAAAGAGATTAACACTTTGTGGGAACTTCTCAGGGATCAGGCAAAGAATGTTGTCAAGGCTCTGCACGGCACAGATAGCGACAAAGCCAATTACGCACTTAGAGACGAAAAGAAAATCAATAAACTGGTTGACGAATATGAAAAGAATCATATTAATCGTCTAAAGGACGGCAAATGCAGTGCGATAATGGGAGTAATATTTATCGAGATGCTGGCTGAACTAGAAAAAATTGGCGACCATCTCTGCAACATAGCCGAGCGTGCGCCACAAATACAAAGCCAATACGTAAGCTTAGGATAGTAGTTCAGTAGTCGGAGGAGCAGCCTGCTCCCCGACCGCAAATATAAGATTAATTATCCAAAACAAACAGCACGGCTAGAGAC
>JAHOYW010000219.1 GCA_019038735.1 Victivallales bacterium
CTATTTATTTCCACAGCAACAGAATTCGGTTTTATTGTAAAAGGCGGCAAAGCTGAAAAAACACCAGTTTCTGTACTCCAGCCAATATCACTGCTCCCTATTCCTGATTGCCGGATGTTTAAAGGGGCGGATAATTGTATCTATTTCTCAGGTTTCAACATAACTACTTCCCAATATGAGCTTTATTTGCTAAAACCGGAAAATATAAAGATAGATGCTCTGAAGATAAAAACACTCAAGGGATATGCAAAGATATTCTCAAGCAACAAAGCTATCAATGCCGTAGCAGGCGATGGAAACATAAGCTATATCGCAATAGAAAATACAATAGTTTACATACCTTCAGGCAACAATAGTTCTGAAACCATTTTCGTACATCCAAATGAAACAATCACGCAAGTCCAGTACAACAAGCAGTCAGGATTATTTTATTCGACAAACAATAAGATCGGCTATGTCGGCAAAAACGGGCATCTCGAGTTCTTCAAAGGAAAGCGGCATCAAATATCTCTCGCGGGAAATAGCTTGTATGTGCTTTCTGAAAACGATTTTGGTATACTGGCTTTTGACCATATCAACGATTTGTCTAAAATGAACTTTCATTTTGCTGAGACCGCTTCCTATTCAGGACTCGGGCTGACATTAACAGAATTAATTACAATATGGCTCATGCGCTTTCTCCTTGCAGGAGTTCTGATATTATTGACGGCTTTAGCGGCAAAAATATTTACGAAACAAAAAAACAGCACGATAATATCACTGTCACTCATCATTATTCCCGCATTATTTATCATATTTGACATCCTTAACCTTGCGTCATACTGTAGAGAAATGGATTTAGATACTATTTTCCAGAAGCTCATACTCTTGCTTATATTGAACATTATAATGCTGATTATGATTGCCATCGGTGTTATTCGACTAATTCGCCGTAAAACCACAACTCATACGGACATTGGTAATAAGGCAGCAATTCCGTACAAAGAAAAGGATGAAACCATGTCTAAAAAAGTGTATGTAAAAGCTCCAAAAGCAATACTCATAGTGCAGATAATAATAATCCCGCTGTTTATGCTGTTAGGCATCTTGCCTTTCTTTGTTGTTGACGAAGAAATCATGGTATTCTTAGCAATATTTGTTGTTATCTGGGAAGCCATATGTATTGCTATTTTGCTTAATGCGATAAAGATATTAAAACGAATAAAAAATGGTAAGATAGAAGTTGTTGAGATAAGCGGTTTAGCCGGGGGAGAGGAAAATAATTTTGCGGCAAAACTGCGCGATCTTGAAACCCTCAAGACAGATGGTCTTATATCCAATGACGAATATCAGGAAAAACGAAAAGAAATGCTTAAAACAAAATGGTAAATATCAGGAGGCACTATGTTTAAAAAGACAACTATAATTCTAATAGTCCTATTCGTGGCAGGCACTATTCTTTATGCTGAATCAAAAGCCAAAATCATTGATATTGATACGGGAAAGAGCGGCACTTATATTTCCGGCAAATGGAAATATGTCTTCACCATCACAAATGAGGGAAGCAAAAGCCAGGGACGTTTGGGCAAGCTGTATTACGATGGCAAAAGAGTGACCCCGAAGTGCTTCCTCGATCTCCGTAAAACTCCTTGGGGGAACATAGTCTGGGTTGGTAATCCGCCCCTGCTGTGGAAACCCAAAGGCTGGATGCTGAGGAAAACATCACCCACAAAAAACCTGCCAAAAAACCTGTTCTGAAGTGCATTGATTACACGAAAAGCGGCACCTATATTTCCGGCAAATGGAAATACGTCTTCACCATTACAGCTAAGGGAACTAAAAGCGAGGAACGCTGGGGAAGACTGTTCTACGACGGTAAAGAGTTGCTTTCTTTGTCCATAAAGATGGTTTGCCATAAAACGCCTTGGGGTGAAATTTGCCAGGGCGGCGCGGGGGCTCTAATGGCAGGAAAAAATGAAGGCTGGCTAACGAAAGAAGAACTGGAGTCAATCGAAATGCCGCCGCCAATCGAAACGATAATTTCCAATGAAAACTCTTTATCAAAATGGGAAAAAATGAAAAGCAAGCGTAACAAAACCATCTCAAGCAATCCATAAACCCTTTGTTGTACCGGTTTGCAATCTAGATAGTAAAATTGTATTTTTTATCCCTAAAAGGGATATTTATACCAATTTGATCTAAAGGCTAGTAAACAACGTCAATTTGACTGTATAAAAATTTCTTAACTATCGAATTTCACTTGGAGCAAATGTCGCTAATGCTCGGCTCGACGGAGTCTCGCCCTCCAAAATCATCGCATC
>JAHOYW010000026.1 GCA_019038735.1 Victivallales bacterium
ATCTATGACTGCGGCGATACCGGAATATTCAGATGATAATTTAAATTTTCCAAGGTCAAATGATTCTGCGCATTTTGGATTTGAGCCAGCAAGAGATTTTCGTGGAATTTCAATGATTGAATCCTCGCAGAGAGTAATGGTCTGGCAAGCTTTAGCTTTAGCTTTAACTGGCTTGTCCTGCACTTCGATCTCCTGATCGTCAACACTGAATTTACCTTTGAGTAAATTTACTTTACAGCGGTCGCAGGTACCTTTTCCGGAACAACGCAAGTCGATTGGAATACCGGCATTAATTAAAACGGAACCGAGGTTTTTCCCGATTCCGCTCAATGTCATTTCATGATTGTGAAACTTAATTAGCATATCATATTATACTATGCTTAGGCAGATTTTGCCATTAAAGAATCAACAAGTTTTACTGCGCCGTTGGCATCGTCACTATAGCCGTCCGCACCGATTTCGTCGCAGAAGCTTTGAGTAACTGGAGCACCACCGATAATAACTTGAGCTTTATTATCTTTGAAGTGGTCAGCGATTTCTTTCATATAAGACATAGTAGTTGTCAGCAGTGCGCTACAGGCAATCAAGCTTGCGCCTTGTTCGATTCCGCTTTCAAATTTAGCGATGTCGCAGTTGACGCCGAGGTCAATAACATCATAGCCAGCACCTTTGAGCATGATTGCTACCAGGTTTTTGCCAATATCATGTAAATCGCCTTTTACTGTACCAATCGCAACTGTTCCCAGAGATTTACGTCCGCTTGCAGCCAATAATGGTTCAACTATTTCCAGACCAGCCTGCATAGCGCGAGCGGCAATTAAAAGTTCAGGTACATAAGCTTCGTTGCGTGAAAAACGTTCGCCAATTTCGCGCATAGCTGGAATCATACCGTTGTCAACGATTTCATTAACATCGTTTCCGGCTGCGATATATTCTTTGACAAAACTTACAACTTCATCTCTTTTTCCTTTAATTACTGCAATCTGTAGGTCTTCTAAATTAGCCATGATAAACTCCTGTTTATTTATTTTTATTAAAAAAAACTCTATATTGCTTCTTGCTAAATGTAAAATACTGTAGAAAAAGTTTGTATTCTTGTTTTATTTTATTATTTTTTGCTGTATATTAACATTTATGAAACATCAAAGGCATAAAGAATTCGAAAGAGATACATTCATCAACAGTCAAGTGGGGGCGGATATTTCTTATCATTCCATTTCCTGGAACAACTCTCCCAGTCCTGTTTTGATTCCTAGCGGCGGTAATATTAATTATCATTCGCTACCATATTCCGGGACTTTGCCGCATACGCATGAGTTTGCTGAGATAATTTTTATTTTGAGCGGCCGGATAGAACATCATGTAAATGGTGAATGTACCACTTTGAAAACTGGGAATATATGTTTTGTCCGTCCCACCGACCAGCATTATTTCAAGTCTCATAAACGTGAAAAATGTGAAATGATAATTCTTGCCTATCAGCTTGAATTATTTTTGACCCTGAGCAAGTATTTGGAAAATGACATGTTTTTGAAGCAATTTATCGCTCCGGTGACCCCCGCGGTTTTTCTTCTTGAAGGTCCTGAATTTACTGAATTATGCAACAAGATGCTTGCGCTTAACTCTGAGATGCTTAGTCCGTATTATAAAAAAATTAAAATAAAAATCATAATGGCTGATATTTTTACCCGTTTTTTTATTGATGAAATGAACATATTATCAGAAAGTCAAGTGCCCGCATGGCTTGAGGATTTATGCGAAAGAATGCGGAATCCTCAGAATTTTATCATCGGCTTAAAGAAAATGCAGAAAATAGCCGGATGTACTAAGGAACACCTTTGTAAGTCTTTTAAAAAATATTTAAATAAAACTCCGACAGAATTCATCAACGAATTGCGGATGAGTCATGCTGCTAGGCAATTGTCGGATACCAACGAAGAAATTTTCGCGATCGCCTACGATTTAAATATCCAGAGCCTCAGCCGTTTTTATCATCTCTTTAAGAGATATTACGCCATATCTCCAGCTAAATATCGCGCCAGAGCCAAAGCAGGTAAAAGAATTTTATAAAGAATTACTGATATTCCTTAGCGAGATGGCTGGTGATAGCGAAAGCGTTTGAGGGCTTCGTGCGGGGTCAATCCGTGCGTTTTTTTGAATAATGCTGAAAAATGCGACAAGTATTTAAAGCCGCATTCGTCGGCAATATCACTGATTACTAAATCTGACTTACAGATTAACTTCATCGCATAAATCATAGTGTGACGAATCCGGTATTCCTGAGGCATTATTTCGTATT
>JAHOYW010000151.1 GCA_019038735.1 Victivallales bacterium
CTGGCGATAAAGTAAAGATGACTTTGCAGTTCGCATTGAAGCACTTAATTTTCTTTAGCGCTTCGGTCAGATACTTTTTGTTCTCTTTTGAACTCAAAATCCTTTGTTCAAAATTATTATTATTTACTTTATGGCAATTAGCCACAATCTCTCCATCATAACAGTAAACGACTGACGATGATGGTGTTAAAACAATAGCATCGGCGATCTTTAAGCGTTCGTGAAATTGTTCAAGGGTGAAATTGGCATTTGCAATAGCTGTCTTTAAATCAGCATTAGAGAAACGTCCGTGATGTTCCCAGGAATGCCAGAGTCCGGCATGTTCAAAAAAATCATCCTCTGTATAATAGTTTTCATCTACCGCTCGTGCTATGACTTGATAGATTGAATAGCTGTTGTAAATAATTCCGCTCGGATTCTGGCTGACCTCAAAGCCGCATTTTTCCAAGAGCAATAAAAGATTTTCAGAGAAACATGAGCCGACTCCGCACCATACAGATTTTTCGCTGAATTCGGGGTAGTTTTTGGCGTTTATTTGTATCTCTGTCCGCAATTTTGGCTCATCACAAAACATCAAATCTATCTCCCTTTCTGATTGCGTTTAGTCTTTCCGTGAGCTGTGTAAAGCGTGGTTCTAATCGAGAATTGCGGACTGCCATTCCTATAGATTTTGCTCCGCCAATTAAAATTAACAGTTTTTTAGCGCGGGTCATGCCGGTATATAATAAATTGCGCTGCAGCATCATGTAATGCTGGTTGAGCATCGGCATAATTACCACAGGGAACTCGCTGCCCTGTGATTTGTGAATAGTGATCGCGTAAGCCAGAGTCAATTGATCGACCTCGGTGAATTCGTAATTAACCACCTGCGAGCCACTGAAATAAACACTAAAAATTTTATCTTTAGCATTAATATTTCCAACTCGTCCCATATCGCCGTTAAAAATGTTCTTGTCATAATTATTGGAAATCTGCATCACCCGGTCGCCAGCTTTAAAAGTCCGGTCTCCGACCTTAAACTGCGGTTTGTGTCCGGCATTTAAAATATGCTGTAGGCAGTCATTGATCGAATGTGTGCCGCAATTACCGCGGTTCATCGGTGTTAATATCTGAACATCGCGTATCGGGTCGAAACCAAAACGCTGTGGAATGCGTTCCGTTTGCAAGCGGATAATCAAATCCAGAACTTTCTCAGGATCATCCTGTTCTATCCAGTAAAAATCTGATAACTTCTCTGTGTCATGAAACTTCTCCGGTAATTCACCATGATTCACCCGGTGCGCATTGGAGATAATCCTGCTCCCGGCTCCTTGACGAAAAATTTGTGTCAACTGGGTAACGGCGAACATTCCCGACCGTAAAAAACTATGCAGGACTTTTCCCGGACCAACTGACGGCAACTGATCGGCATCGCCGACCAGCACCACGGAAGTTCCAAATTTTATTGCCCGGAACAAACACATGGCTAAGGTAACATCTAACATCGAGATTTCATCGACAATCAATAAATCACATGGCAGTTTGTGATTGCTGTTGTAAGCAAATTTATGTTCAGCGGGCTCCCATTTGAGCATACGGTGAATGGTTTTTGCTGGAAAATTAGTCGCTTCGGACATTCGTTTCGCGGCGCGTCCGGTAGGAGCGGCTTGATAAACTTTCAGCTTTGCCGCGAGTGCCCGGCGGACGATTTCATGAATAACGGTAGTTTTCCCAACACCGGGTCCGCCAGTGATAATATTCAGCGGATATTGTCCGACCCGTTCGACCGCGTGATGTTGTTCTTCGCTGAGCTGGAGCTCTTTGGACGGAGCTATTTGCGCCATTTTCAACCCGGGATGCTTTTTACAGCTTCCGAGTCCATAAACATATTTAGGCAGTTCAGTCTCAGCTCGCAGTAATTTTACTGAATAAGCCATGCCGTTTTCAATTTGAATGAACCCCTGTTGAATCGCCTCTTCAAGCCCTTTGTCGGCGATGTCGGATTCGACACGCAAGGTTTCCGCGCATTTGGTCGCGAATTCCTTGATTGGATAACAGCAATGACCTGATATAGTCAGTTGATTGAGTGTGTAGAGAGTTCCAGCCGCAAGGCGCTGTGGGTCGGCTTGTTTGATTCCGAGCGATGACGCAATATTGTCCGCCATCAAAAAACCGATGCCGTCAATTTCATCGGCAAGCCGGAATGGATTAGCTTTAACAACTTCCGCCGCCTGATCGCCGTATTCCTTATATAACTTCTGGCAATAGAGGCTGGATATCCCTAGAC
>JAHOYW010000209.1 GCA_019038735.1 Victivallales bacterium
ATGGTACACAGTATTATTGTGGGAACGTCAGGCTCAAGTTTCAGCTACCGCAATAAAATAATATGAAAACAGGTTCAGTAGTCTGTCGTCTGCCTGATAGTAAGCAATGGGGAGTTTTTACAAATCCCGTCAAGCTGCTCTGCTGTACAAAAATTGAAGATGTCAAGCATGTTCTGGCTGAACTGGAAGAAGCTTTGAGTCAGGGATGTTACGCCGCCGGTTTTATATCTTACGAAGCCGGTGCCGCGTTTGACAAAGCCTTTCCCGCCTGTCCGCTGGATGACTTTCCTTTGTTGTGGTTCGGAATTTACGATAAAGCTCCAGATATTTTCGATTCGGGCACAGACGAAATTTTTGCTGTCGCGGAAGATTTAGAGCCGGAACTCAGCGATAAGGAATACCATGACGCAATCAGCGAAGTGCTGGAAGACATTAAGCATGGAAATCTTTACCAGACCAATTTTACTTTTCGACTGCGGGGCAAAAGCACAAATGATCCATGGCGTTTATTCAAAGCTCTTTTTATTCGGCATCCAATGCCCTACGCCGCGTTCATCAATACCGGAGATTCGCAAATAGTTTCGCTTTCTCCTGAAATGTTTCTCGAAAGAAATGGAACTAATCTTTTCAACAGCCCGATGAAAGGCACAATAAAACGCAGTAAAGATCCGGTCAAAGACAACAAAAATGCCGGATTCTTGAAGACCGACCCGAAAAACACCGCTGAAAACCTGATGATTGTTGATATGGTGCGCAATGATCTTGGGCGTATTTGCTCTACTGACTCGATATATGTCGATCCATTATTCCACGTTGACAGTTACGCCACGCTTCACCAAATGATAAGCACGGTACATGGAAAAATAGATGCAAAAACTACTTTCAGTGAAATAATCCAGGCAGTCTTTCCTGCCGCGTCCATTACGGGAGCTCCTAAAATTGCCGCTATGCGAAAAATCCGGCAACTTGAAAAAAGCCCGCGAAAAATCTATACCGGCTCAATAGCCTGTATCTATCCAAATCAGGATTTTTGCATGAATGTAGCAATCAGGACTTTAATCTGCAATAAAAACTCGACCGAATTAGGTATCGGCGGCGGCATAGTTTATGATTCAGGCAAAGCCGCCGAACTCGATGAAGCATTGTTGAAGAGCAAGTTTATCCATGCCGCTGAACCTGATTTTGAAATCCTTGAAACTATGTTGTTTAAAAACGGCATAAGCGATTTGAACGAACACCTAAACAGAATGGCAAAGAGCGCGGAATATTTTGCTTTTAAATTTGATAAAAAATCAGCTGGAGAATTCATTGCTAATAGTGTTGCCGGTCTGGAGACCGGCGCTCCCGGGGGAAGCCGTATCCGACTTTTGCTGAATTTTAAAGGTGAACTTGAATTAGAGTCTTTTCCACTGGAAAAAATCGGCTGGGGAAAGGATTTAGTGAAAATAAAATTATCTCAAGAGCATACTTCCAGCGATGATATATTTTTGCGGCACAAAACGACTCGGCGAGAGTTTTATAATGAACAATTCAAGCAAGCTGTTGATGAGGCTTATGATGAGGTTATTTTTACTAACGAGCGTGGAGAAATCAGTGAAGGCGCTATTTCCAATATATTTATACAAACACAGGATAATTCATGGTACACACCGCCTCTATGCTGTGGACTGCTCCCCGGAATATGGTGCGACGCGACCATAAAAAAACTAAACGCCAAAGAAAAGATTTTATATCCGTCTGACTTAAAACAAGCAAAACAAATCATCATCGGCAACTCAGTACGTGGGGAAAAATCTGCACTAATATAGAAAATGGAACAGACTGCTCCAGCGATTACTTTCTACGGCGGCGACTAGGTCTTTCTTTTCTTTGTCCTGAAGCATTTTTTTGCGGCTTGTATGCTTGTGTTGGACCTAGACGTGGATAATTGCTTACAGTTTCACGCTTGATATTCCATTTTAGCAATTTTTCGATCTTCTCTAAAAGTTCTTTTTCTTCCTTGGAAACTAAGGATAAAGCTACTCCATTAACTCCGGCACGACCAGTTCTGCCAATGCGGTGAATATAATCTTTAGGGCTATTGGGCAGTTCAAAATTGACTACATGCGGTAAATTGCTTATATCAATACCACGCGCGGCAATGTCAGTAGCTACTAAAACCTGAATTTCTCCGGCTTTAAAATCAGCTAAAGCCCTTGTTCGAGCATTCTGGCTTTTATTAGCGTGGATAGGAGCGGCTG
>JAHOYW010000369.1 GCA_019038735.1 Victivallales bacterium
GATATTGGCAGGGACAGTAAAATGGGAGAGGCTTTTGTTGAAATTTATAATGAAATCCTTAAACAAGTTGTAACTAGCGCGGCAAGGGTTAATCTCAAAGATGTTAAGCTGGATGTAATTACTAAAGATTTGCCGGATATGACCAAAAAGATAGGCAAAGATATTAGCAAAAGTATTGGGGACTTATTTTAAAATAGTATGAAAAAAATTGAAATCATGGCTCCGGCAGGTTCTTTTGATTCCTTGGCGGCCGCTATCAAAGCCGGAGCTGACTCCGTTTATTTTGGCGTTGGGAAACTCAATATGCGTTCCCGCGCCACGGTAAATTTCCAAGTAAGTGACTTTCCTAAAATCGTTCGTCTATGCAAAATGGCGAATGTCAAAACTTATCTTACTTTAAATATAGTCGTTTATGATGAGGAAGTGGATTATATAAGAAAGCTTTGTGACGCCGCTAAAACCGTGGGGATTGACGCGGTAATAGCAGCGGATATTGCTGTAATAACTTATGCTGACAGTATCAAACTGCCAGTTCATATTTCTGTACAGGCGAATGTCTGCAATATTCAAAGCGTCCGTTTTTTTGCGAAATTCGCCGATGTGCTTGTGCTCGCCCGCGAATTAACTTTGCCTCAGATAAAAAAAATAATTAACACTATCAAGCAGGAAAATATTACTGGTCCGAGCGGGGAATTAGTGCGAATTGAAATTTTTGCTCACGGCGCACTGTGTGTGTCGGTTTCCGGTAAATGCTATATGAGTCTAGCGACTTACGATTCATCCGCCAACCGTGGTGCTTGTGTGCAGAACTGCCGCCGCCGTTATCGGCTTGTTGACGAAGAGACTGGTGAAGAATTAGTTATCGACAATAACTATGTCATGTCACCCAAAGATATTTGTACGATTGAGTTTCTTGAGCAGATTTTGAGTAGTGGTGTAGCTATTTTGAAACTTGAGGGCAGGGGGCGTTCGGCTGATTATGTTCAAACCGTTACTGAGGTTTACCGTCAGGGAGCTGACGCCTGGCTTGCGGACGAATACAGCGATGCTAAAATATCAGAATGGGTCGAAAGTTTAAAGACCGTTTTCAATCGAGGTTTTTGGCGCGGCGGTTATTATTTAGGCGAGCCCTTGGGCGAGTGGTGCGGCACTGGCGGCAGTCAAGCCAAGCTCCATAAAATTCAAATTGGACGAGTCAATAAATATTTCAATAAAATAAAAGTCGCTGAACTAAGTATTGAAGCCAGCGATTTATCAGTTGGACAAAAACTTTTGTTGATTGGCCCTACTACCGGTGCCGTAAAGTTTGATGTCAGCGAAATTCGTTTGGCTGGGAAAAATGTTGATTCCGCACCCAAAGGCAGTACGATATCTGTTCCTGTAGCTCATAAAGTCCGCAAGAACGACATTGTTTTCATATTAGTAGAACGTCATTTTGGTGAAAAAATCGGCGGTGAAGAGATTTAAAGCTAAGAATCCACAACTGCCACCTTGAGAGACTAACTCTGTTGTATTACTAATTACCTATATACTGGTCGATTAGATAAAGCATGTCATCTTCGGCATTGGGTTTTGCGTATTCTCTTGCCAGCCAGCCGCGTTTTATGAAAGATAAAGGATCAGCCAGCCAGCGATTGAAAATCTCGTTTGTACCCTCGATTGAACACTCACTGTTATCAAGTATTTCCGCCGCACCGGTACTGATCATGAAACGAGCGTTGTCGTCTTGATGGTTTTCCGCCGCAAAAGGGTAGGGGATAAGGAATGAAAATTTACCGAATATACATAGTTCAGCTATTGTACTGCCGCCGGAACGGCATACTACTGCGTCCGCGGCTTGATAAAACCAATGCATTCCGGAAGTGGACGGTAAGCACAAAACTGGAAAATCAGCAGCTTCGTAAGTGGCTTTGACGCTGTCAAATTTACCCTCGCCAGTCAAATGCAGTACTTGAAAATCCCTACGTCCTGATTTTATCATCATTTGCGGGAAAGTTTCATTGAAAATCTGTGCTCCTTGACTGCCGCCAAAAATTAAGAGAGTTGGTAGTTCAGCTTTAAAATCCAAATCAAAAAGAGTATTTATTTTTTCTATAGCTTTAGTTTTTTCGATTGGCTGATAATCTAATTCAGGACGCACAGGCAGACCGATATATTCGTATGGACATTGTATTTGTTCTGCATTAACCGGCGGATAAGACACCCCTATAAGGCGTGCCCATCTGCTGAAAA
>JAHOYW010000038.1 GCA_019038735.1 Victivallales bacterium
TTTGGGTTTTTGGCACTCTTGACAACTATTCTTCCGGCAGCGGAACACATTAATAATGTTTCATATATTATCTTGCGGCGTTCGCCTCGCAAAAACTTGCTTTTTATGGGTAAAGTTAAGCTTTCCCGCTCAGCAGAGCTTTCTTTTTTGAGTGATGTTCAGCTCACTTATGTCGCTCCGGTAAACGAAGTTGTGCGCGGCAAAATCACAGATGCCAGTGGCAAAATTATACGTAAGGGTGATATTCTTGCCAAAGCAAGCGATACTAAAGAAAGAATTATTGTTAATATTTGTACGCAAAAAGTCAAAAAAACTAAGCTGTCATTGAAAGACGCCAATTTAAATCTCAAGCGTATTGAAAAACTATACAAGCGTCACGTTTTTAGTGAACGCCAGCACGAAGAGGCTGAAAATGAATATTTACAAGCTGCCAGCGACTATGATGTCTGTCGTTTGGAACTACTTGACGCTAAATCCAATTTAGACAAAAAGATTTTGCGCGCGCCATTTTCCGGAATTGTTGAAAAAGTTCTCGCGGAAGAGGGCAGTTCATTGTGCGATGATAAATCGGTGCTTGTTTTGTCTGTATTTGATCCAATGTGCATAACAGTACAACTGCATGATGTTTTAACGGATTTGCTTTGTGTTAATGATCAATTTCTGGTATATCCAACGGGCTTTACGAAAGCTTCTTCCGCATGGCTTAAAACACAGGAAATCTTTACAGACTATATTGAATTATCGGTTAAAAATTCTCTAGTGCCTAAACGTAAATTGACTCCAGAACAAGAAAAATTACCAAAAATATACACTAGACTGCGTACAATAAAAGATCCTGAAACTCCAGAGATTCCCATGTGGGCTCCAACCCAATCCTTAAGAAAAGACAGCAAAGGTTCATTTGTCTGGACGATTATAGTTAACAATTCAGCGAAACCTGACTTCCATAAAGCTACGAACATTATTGTTAAAAAAATCCGAGTAAAAACTAAAAATATGTTTATGCAAAAACATTCAGCGCAATATCAAGCACTTGAAAATCCTGGAAATTTAAAAGATTCGCAAATTGTCCTGATTAGTACCAGCGGCAACTTGCTTGATGGCGGCAAGGCTATTATGCAAGACTCATCCTGGCTCTTCCAGCCTACTGAGCAAGTCTGGGTGTCAATCCCTCAGTTGTCGGAACATATTTATACTGTTCCGCAAGATGCTTTGAGAGTTTTTAAAGGACGCACCTTTATCTGTGTTATCAATAAAGACAGCAAAGCCTTTCCTATCGAGATATTTGTTTATAATAAATCTAATCGAATTGCGGAGATTATCGGGAAAAACCTTAAGCCGGGCATGAAGATAGTTTGCAATAAATCCAATGGCTTATTGTATTTCGGGAAAAAGGTTAAGCTCAGCAGAAGAATAGACTTTTAATTATGATATTTTGGGAATATCTTCTTTAGGCAGATAGTTATCTTTCGACACAAGCGTTCTACCCAATTCTTTTTCGGTCTCTTTTCTGGCATTGCCGGCGACTTTGCCGCCTCTTTTTGCTACACTTTTATTTTTCGTAAATGTATCAGGTTCTTCTTTTTGGGAAATTTCTGTTGTTACCCGTTCGCCAAGCATTGTGAAAATTAGTTCCAAATCATCCATGTGGTCGCGTAAATTAACTTTTGACTTTTCGGGTAGATTTTTATGTTTTTTATACGCACTCGGTGTCATACCAAAGGTCGCTTTAGATATTTCAGCAGTTAAAATAGCAAAATCTCTTTGTTCGTCAATTCCTCGTTTCTGCCATTCATCGGTCAGGTTTTGACGAATCGCGATTCCCCGAAGTCGTTTATCGATCCAATCCTTAGGGTAACCCTTTTTCTCATAAATTTCCTTCATACGCTCTTGAGCGAGTTCAGGATTTTCAATTTCGTCTAAACGTTCTTGACCTACTTGTGCCAACCATTGTTTAAATGGTTCGGCTTTTCTTGAAGGAATGGACTGAATTAAACGAAAAGCCGCTTTTGTATTTACGCAGTCTGTCTTATAACTTTTACCATCGCTTGAGTTTAATTTCAGTTGTACCCAAATTGGGGACAACTGAAGTTTAACAAATTCTCTATTCTTTACTTTTCCCCAATATTGCCGCGGAGTGGGGCTATTAGTTAAAGCTTCAACAATATCCACAACAGAATAATACCATTCTGCATCATGCCA
>JAHOYW010000270.1 GCA_019038735.1 Victivallales bacterium
TTTTATTTCCAGGATATTCGCGTGAGCAATACGGACTTGTGCCATGACACCAATCGAAAGAGCGAGTGTACGCATACCGATTTCATCAACTTCCGAATTGAGTGCGCGGTACTGCGCAATTTTTTGTGGAAGCTTTAATAAGTTATAAGCGGCATGAACACCGATTTCCCACCAACTTTGAGTATAGAGGAAAGAGTTGTTTGAATTAATGAAGTCAAGGAATATTTTTACTTGTGGAAACATTTTAATAATAGTTTTGCGTGCTTCGGTAACAGTAATGCTGGTCTGAATATCCAACTGATAAAGCTCGGGACGTTCAACCAAAGCTATTTTTTCCATGGTTTCGATGTCTGGCAAGGTTGAAATACTCAATAGTTTAAGGCAGTTTGTATCTACCCTTATGTCGTTAATCGGTAAATATCCCATCAAAGCGCGTAATTCAATACAAGCGTTTTGGTAACTGCGGCGATATGACATTAAACGTTTTTCGAGACGAATAAAACGTTTTCTTTCATCAAGCAGACGTAATTGAGAAACTGCTTTGCTTTTTTCAAGTTCTACGAAAACTTTTTCCAGTCTCTTGCATTTTAGCAATAATTTCTCGGTGGTATCAATCGCGTCCTGAGCCGCCGCGACTTTGAAATAAGTTTTGACAATATCAAGTTTTAAATTCTGCTCGGCACGACGCTTTTGTTCTACTGTAATCAAACTGCGGTCTTCTGCTTGAGCAGCGTTGAGATAGGCTAGACCAAAATCAAGTACACTTAAAGCCAATTCTATTTTCAGGTTGTTGATAGTATTGTCAACACTACGACTGGAAACCAGACTTTGCTGCCCGGTTTCAATAGAATAACTACTTGAACCAGGAGTTTTGTTACGGGAATGGAACTGATTAGTGATATTTAACTCAGGAAGCATTCCAAGCATTTGAGCAGTAACTTTTTCGTCAGCAATACGTTCTTTAAGTTCATATACTTTTAAATCTAAATTGTGATCAAGAGCAATTGCGATACATTCAACCAGAGAGAATACTTTCCCTTTGGGAAGTACTTTTAACTTGATTTTGCTCATGTGATCACTAGCTTTTTTGATACGCCTCTCTCGAGCTTCTTTGGCTCCATGGCAACCAGCAAGAACATACATTACTGCGAATATAAAGATAATTCTAAAGCTCTTAAACATAAAACTCTCCCATCAGCTATTTTTATAAAATATACAATTTCTATTATTTAGTCTCAATAACACGAATAAATATTATATGCCTGTTTGTATAAACTACATTAAATAGGTCAAATGTCAAGTAAAAATGTAAGCTTAGAGCAAATTTCATGAAGCTTACTAGCTAAAATATCCTAAATTTAGCCTCAAATTAGCAATGTAAAATATAGCTAATATTTAATACTATTTTTTAGCTTGTCAGCTATTTTTTAATAGATGTTACGGAAAAAGGCCGGGAGCGCCGGTCTCCAGGCCGGCATATTGCAAATTGTTAAGTTGTATGAATGCCGGCCTAGAGACCGGCGCTCCCAGCTTTAAAAAAATCATTAAAGTTTTTGGAAAAGCTTTAATTTTCTGGTTTTACGAGTATATTTGTTGTTTTGAAAAAGGCTGAAGGCTATGGGCTGTTAGGCTGTAGGGAATAAAAAACTAATAGTCTAACAGCCTACAGGCTAAAAGACTAAAAACGGAGATAAATAACAATGGGTATGACTATTACTGAAAAAATCCTGGCGAACGCTGCCGGGCAAGACAAAGTCAAACCTGGTGAGAATATTTGGGTTAACGCTAATGTCTTGATGACACATGACGTTTGCGGACCAGGTACCATCGGGGTGTTTCAACGTGAATTCGGCAAAGACGCGAAAGTCTGGGATAAAGAAGGTGTGGTTATTATTCCTGACCATTATATATTTACCGAGGATAAAGCCTGCCACCGTAATGTAGATACTTTGCGTGAGTTCGTAAAAGAACAGGATTTACCGTATTTTTATGATCCGGCAGATGAAACTTACTCAGGAGTATGTCATGTAACTCTCCCCGAAAAAGGACATATTCGTCCAGGCGAAGTTCTTTTCGGAACAGATTCTCATACTTGTACGCATGGCGCGCTGGGTATGTTCGCGACTGGTATAGGCACTACAGATGCCGGTTTCGTGATGGGGACTGGC
>JAHOYW010000358.1 GCA_019038735.1 Victivallales bacterium
GCAGGAGATACAGTCTTGCTGTCGCCGGGCTGTGCAAGTTGGGATATGTTCAAAAACTACAAAGAACGCGGTGGTCGTTTTAAAGAATTAGTCATGAATACTCCATAGAAATACCATTTTTTTATCCGTTACTATTGCGTTTAAGTATTTTATTATCAATATATTACAATGCGAAAATTCAATCCGTAATTTATTCTTTATTGTGATATTAATTGAAATCAACTTGTAATTATTCTTTCAACATCATATATTAGAACTTAGCGTTAAATCATTGCTTTAATATTTGTGGTTTAATTGCGATTACATATATTTTAGTAACAAAAATTGCCCGAAAGCAGGACGATTGCTGTTCGAAAATGTATACTTTTTCGTTTCAAAGTTTTATGAGAGACGTTAGATATTATTAGATTATGATTGAAAATATGATAGGAATTACTTACTTAATGAAATTAGGAAAAATTGTATTTGTGGACTTTAAAACCTTAGCTGGCGAGAGAGTTTTATGCACCTGTTGAGGCTCCAAATAATCTAATATTGTATATTTTTGACTGCTACTGCTATCCGGGCCTAATATAATAAGGCTAGGAATGGAACAGTTTGATTTTTATAAAGCAACTTCAATAGATGAAGAGAATTCTACAGACAGTGGACTATCTCCGATTCTGCCTTTAGCCGCTCGGATGCGCCCGGTTTCTCTTGATGAATATATCGGACAAAGTCATATTCTGGCTCCTGATAAATTACTGCATCGTGCTATTGCCGCAGACCGTTTTACTTCAATAATTCTTTCAGGTCCTCCAGGAACTGGCAAGACCAGTCTGGCGGAACTCATTGCCCGCACTACAAATTCAGAATTCATTCGTTTATCCGGTGTGAGCTGTAGTGTGGCTGATATTCGTAAACAAGTCAAGATAGCGATTGAGCGTCAGTTGGCGGTAAAACGCAAGACAACTTTATTTATTGACGAAATTCATCGTTTTAATAAAGCGCAACAGGATTCCTTGCTTCCAGATGTGGAAAATGGTGTTATTCGTCTGGTTGGAGCCACAACTCACAATCCGCAATTTTATATTATTGGAGCCTTATTGTCACGATCTTTAGTCTTCACGCTTGAGTCTTTATCTTCAGATGACATCAAAGTTTTATTGAAACGGGCAATCAAACATGAAAATGGATTTGCTTCACTTAAAGTCAAACTGAAGAAAAAAGCTTTAGATTTTCTCGGTGACGCCTGCGAGGGAGATGCCCGCAAAGCATTGACTGCTCTGGAAATCGCGGTTTTAACAACTACACCGAATGATGACGGAATTATAAAAATTACAGAAGCCGACGCTGCTGAGTCAATTCAGCGTAAAATTATTAATTATGGCGATGACGGACATTATGATACCGCCAGCGCCTTTATCAAAAGCATGCGCGGCAGTGACCCTGACGCGGCAGTTTACTGGCTGGCTAAAATGCTTCACGCTGGTGAAGATATTAGATTCATAGCCCGACGTATTGTTATTTTTGCTTCAGAAGATATTGGTAACGCTGATCCGCGGGCTCTTAGTCTGGCGACTTCAGCGATGCAGGCAGTTGAGATGATTGGTATGCCGGAAGCGCGTATTATTTTGTCGCAGGCGGTTACATATTGCGCCACCGCTCCCAAAAGTAATGCTTCTTATGTCGCGATAGGGGAAGCTCTGGACGATGTTCAAAATGAACGAGTACAGGCGGTTCCGGTGCATTTGCGAGATTCTAATTCTACAGGAACGCGCGAAAAACAAAAAGACGCGGATGCTTATAAATATCCCCATGGCTTCACTGATGCTTTTGTCGCGCAGGAATACATGGGTGTTGCCAAAGATTATTATAAACCAATGGGATTGGGTTACGAAGAAAAGATTAAACAGCGGCTTGATTACTGGAAAAAATGTCGAACTCATGGAGCTGCTTAAATGATTAAAGATGCCAAAAATAAAATGCGTAAATATTATTTAGCCGAACGGAAGGCTTTGGACGCGGATTCACGTGCGTCTGCGGATTCGGCAGTTTGCGCGGCATTATGTGCTTTGTCCATGGTTAAAAAAGCGAAATGTGTTGCCGCTTATATATCTGACGGCACAGAAGTTGATTTGACAACTCTTCTGCATGAATGCGGAAAAGCA
>JAHOYW010000239.1 GCA_019038735.1 Victivallales bacterium
AGCAAAGAATGGTTCAATAATCAATAAAAATCATCAGATTTCACTGTTTTTTTTCATTTTTTTGAGTCTGGCACTTAATGCCTGAGGCGTAATTCCGAGTATTCCGGCGGCGACGCTTTGGTTTCCGTCAGCTCGCTTCATTGCTTCACCGATTAATGATATCCCCATCTCTTTCAAGGTAGGCAGAACAACTAAGTTCGCAAGGCATGTCTCTAAATCTCCATCTTCTCCATGACAAATACCACAATCTTTTGAATTGCGTTTTATGTGCGAGGCAAATATTTTTGTTGACAATGTTTTTGATTCATGACTGCTTACCGCGTCATGTACCATTGCTTCAAGTTCGCGAATATTACCTGGGAAATGATATGATTTTAATAAATCCAGAAGTTCATCCGGGTAGTAAGGTTCTTTTTTCTTTAACTCTTTCGCGGCGGTGGCAATAAAAGAGTTTAACAGCAAAGCAATGTCATCGCTGCGGTCACGCAATGGCGGAATATCAATATGATGCGTCGCGATACGATAATAAAGATCTTTCCTGAATTTTTTATCACGCTGAAGTTCATGTAGATCCTTATTAGTAGCTAAAATTATTCTGGCAGAAGAAATTTTTACTTTATCCGAGCCAAGCTGCAAATATTCTCTTTGCTGGAGTAAACGCAATAATTTAATTTGGGAAGCCATATTTAAATCGCCGATTTCATCAATAAATAATGTACCATTGCTGGCTTTTTCTATAACTCCCGAACGATCATTCACGGCTCCGGTAAAAGCACCTTTAGTATGCCCGAACAAAGTATCTGAAATCATATTATCATCAAGACCGGCGATATTTACTGTTACCAGATTACCTCGACAATTTGATTCATCATGCAAAGCTTTCGCGAAAAGCTCCTTGCCAACCCCCGTTTCCCCGCTTATCAATACAGGTTGTTTACTGCTGGCGATTGCGGAGCAGTAACGAAAAATAGCATACATATATTTATTATTAGTAATTATTGCCGCGAATGATTTGGATTTCTCTTGATTGCCTCCAAACAGCAGGCTTTTTCTTAAGTGTTCATTTTCTCGTTTTAATTCTCTGATATCCATATATTTGCGGATTTTATCCAAAAGTTTATGAATATCTACAGGTTTAACCATATATTCGACCGCGCCATTATGAATACATTCGACAGCTTTTTCGAGTGAATTTACGCAAGTAACCATTATCACTGGTATCTCAGGGTACTTCTCTGTAAATTCATTTAGCAATTCCTCTCCTGAAATTCCCGGCATCATCATATCCAAAATAATCAATTCAACATCTTGAGTTTTAACAATTTCTCTGCATCTTATCCCATTATTGCATGTCAGGATATTATTTATCCCAACACTCTGCAAGGCTAATTCATAGCTGCGTAAAATGTTTTTTTCATCATCAATCAATAGAATTGGATTTTTCGGATATAATTGTTCACTCATATTGCTTTCCTTTATTTTTTCTTATTATGAGCCAGCGGTAAAATAATTTTAACGACAGTTCCTTTGCCAACTTCAGAATTGAAGGTAAAATCTCCTTCATGTTCTTCGAGTATTGATGAAGAGATTGACAATCCTAAACCAGTTCCGCCTATTTTACGTTTCGTAGTAAAAAATGGATCAGTCACAAAAGGCAAATTATCCGATTCAATCCCGATACCAGTATCCTTAATTTTAATAATGCCCAGCTTACCGCTTGGATCAATGCCAACTTCAATTTTAATACTCTGTTCTCTGGAAGTCAAAGCCTGACAGGCATTTTGCAATACATTTACAATGACTTGTTCGATTTTTTGCTGCACGCCCTTGACCATTATATTTTTGCTCTTTCGCTCTATAGTGAATTTGTTAGTAGCTTTTTCCATTTGGTTTTTAAGCAGGAAAACAACATTCTCTATAGCATGATGTAAGTTAAATGTTTCTTTAATATCACTCGGCACATTGCGCATGTAAGCTTTTAAACTGTCAATGATCTTTTCAATTCGTTCCGCTCCATCTTTTATTCCAAACAACAAATCATCTATACTATCTTCTAATGTATCTCCAGGAATATTTCCCAGCTTAAAATCAGGCGACTCTGTCATTTTGTAATAAAAAATAGGT
>JAHOYW010000178.1 GCA_019038735.1 Victivallales bacterium
GCTCTTTAATTTTGAGATAATTTGTTTTTGTTCCGCCTTAGTACGGAAACGACTGAGCATTTCGATAGTGTAGGGATATTCCGCCAAACGCTCCATCAAACTATAATAATGCTGTTGTACCAGAATTGTTGTCGGCGCGAGAAACATCACCTGATAACCTGCGCTCAGAGCTTTGAAAGCCATGCGGATAGCGACTTCGGTTTTTCCATAACCAACATCGCCGCATAATAAGCGATCCATCGGGCGCTGCTTTTGCATGTCGTCTTTTATTTCCACAATAGCCCGCGCCTGATCAGCGGTCGGCTCAAAGGGGAAAGCATCTTCAAATATTCGCTGTTCTAAATTATCATCGCCAAAATCAATCCCTTTGGAGGCATTCCGCATTGCCTGAAAACGCAGCAGGTCCGCGGCAAAATCCCGAATCGATCTCGCGGTTCCGACTTTGGCGTTCATCCAACGCTTTCCGCCTAGTTTATCCAATGAAACCTTGCCCTGCGAACCAATATAACGGGAAACCATACCCGCCTGATAGAGCGGGACATAGACTTGCGCGTTATCGCGATATTCCAGCACCATTACTTCGCGTTTGACTCCGCGCAGGGTCATTTCACGAATACCGCTAAACTTGCCGATACCGTGCATCAAGTGTACAGCGTAATCGCCTTCATCCAAGTCCGCGCAAGCAGCTATTTCATCATCAACTGAACTAATTTTTGCATCTTTAATTACTGGCAAAGATGATTTTTTGCGGAAAATATCAGCAGTAAAAAGTTCGCGTTCAGTCAGAAAAACAGTTTTCTGAGTGGGAAAAATGAGTCCGCCCGGTAAATACCCGGTGTCAAGAATTATTTTGCTGAAATCCAAATCAAATTCATCACACCAGCTTTGAATATGTTGACGTGCGCCTTCGTCTATGCCAAGCAAACTCACTTCATAGCCGCTATCTATCCATTGAGATAATTGCCGGGCTATCATTTCACGCAGCACTTCCATGCCGCCAGTCAATGCTTCTTTGGGTAATTCAGATTTCAAATGGGCTACCGCCGGAAAACATTCAGCTATTATACTCTTGCCAGAGCCGGACTCTTCGCTAATATCTTGAAATTTAATCAGCCGATCTGGTTTAAATGATGCTACTTGCGATTCAAAACGCTTTACTTTATCTTCGCCGGAAAATCTTTCCAGATGTTCATGACATTGATCATAAAATACCGTCAAGAGTGAACAATCCAGTTCTCTGGTGAAATCATAAAAATCGAATTCATCGTCCTCGTCTCCTAAAACGGAACGACTGATTATTAAATATTCATCAAGCTGCCCTGTTGAGCGTTGTGTTTCCGGATTGAAAGAACGAATTGACTCAATTTGATCCCCCCAGAATTCAATTCTCGCCGGGTAATCGCAATTTGGAGAAAATATATCAATAATTCCGCCACGGCGTGAAAATTCACCCTCGACATTTACTTCAAATTCATCATCATAATCCAACTCAAGGAGTTTTTCCAGCAAATCATCAAATGGAATATCCATGCCGGTTCTCAGCAATAATTCACTCTCCCTGAGACGCTCGGGACGAGTTACTGTCGCACCAAAAGACATTGCGCTACCGATAATTAGATCAAATTTGCAATCAAGTATTTCATGTAAACTGCGGGCCCGCAAAGCTTCGCTGACAGGACTGAAGGAGTTTCCAATATGCGTTTCCGGCAGATAAAGAGTCTTTAGAGGCAGGTCAAATTCAGAAAGCCAAACCGCGATTTCAGCGTTGACCCGGTCAGCTTGACTGAGAACAGGCAAAACAAGCAATAAGGGCTTGCTTTTGCAGGCAATTGCCTGACGCAGAAGCAAAGGAGCTAATACCGCTTCATCAACATTTTGCACCAAATCATAAGTGCAAATATCATTTACTAGCCATTCTTTTATTTTTTTTCGCCATTCCATAGGTTTTGCGCTTGCTTTTTACCTGATTTGTTGTTATATTTGTTACTTTGAGTGTGTCTTTGTGCCCTGATTACAGAGATTAAGCGTATGATTGAGGATATCTTGTACGATATCATTACAAAAATAAATATTGCATAAAAATCAGTAAATAGCAAATTTAAATAATATATATATAAA
>JAHOYW010000372.1 GCA_019038735.1 Victivallales bacterium
GTCCATCGTAGCTGGTGTCGGCACTGCCTTTTACTAGAACTCCGTTGGAAACCATAGAGGCGTGTAGTTTATAATGAATATTATATTTGAAAGATATCATTTCTGAGTCTTCCACATCCAAAAAAGACGACGGCTCTTCGCCTTCAAGATATATATCCTGTTTTTTTAAAACGTCAATCGGAAACTTTATCATTTAAGCTTGTTGTCCCTGAGCTTTTGAGTAATAAGTTTAAAAACCGGGGCTGGAACATATTGTGAAAAGTCTGCACCCAACAGTGCGGCTTCTTTAACAATGCTGGAACTCACAAAAGAGTTTTTCGGTGTCGGCATCATAAAAATAGTTTCGCATTTTTCATCCAGACTACGATTCATCAGAGCCAGCTGAAGTTCATATTCAAAGTCCGAGAAAGCCCGTAAACCGCGTAATATAGCTTGTGCTTTGCTGTCATTTAAGGCACTTACGATTAAACCGTTAAAAGGAAGTATTTTAACATTTTGCAGATAGGAACAGCATTTTTGAATAACCGTCACTTTTTCGTCCTGGGTCAAAAAATAATTTTTGTCACGATTTATGGCAACCCCAACGATAACTTCGTCAAAAAGTTTGCTTGCACGCTCAATTAAGTCTAAATGCCCGTTAGTTAAAGGATCAAAACTTCCAGGATATAATATTTTTTTCATTTCGCTAATCTCTTATAAAATATTGTTTTCTGTTTAAAAAAGCGTCATTTAAGATAGAAAATGTGGTATTTTCCGTTAAAAAAGTAAAATGACGGACAATAACGGTTGAAATTTCTTAACATAAATATACTTTATATACTGTAGTATTGCAAACGTTTATAACAAAAACATATTTATAATGCAAATGACAAAAAACAGACAATTAAATGTAAGCTCTCTGGGCGAATTAGTGGAAAACGGCATCAAGCGGGTTAGCGTTGCTATAGGAGTTTTTGATGGGGTTCACCGCGGGCATCAACTTTTGCTGGAAGAACTTGTAGAAATGGCAAAGAAAAATAATTCAACTCCAGTAGCTATGACTTTCTATCCGCATCCGCGTGCTGTATTAAATCCGCAAAATCCGCCGCCGCTGTTGATTCCTCCCTCAAAAAGAATAAATCTGCTTCATGATTACGGAATGCAAGCAGTCGCTACTTTATCGTTTAGCAAAAGCTTTGCGGAACAAAGCCCGGAAAATTTTATAAAAAGCTGTCTGCATTCTCCTGATATAAAGATTTGCGGTTTATGTGTCGGACGCGACTGGCGCTTTGGAGCAAAAGGAGTGGGTAAAATTGACCTGCTTGAAAAAATGTCCAAGAAAGATATTTTTGATTTTGCCGCGGTTAAAGAATTTATCAGGAATGGTGAGATTGTCAGCAGTACAAGTATTCGCCGCGCTATTTCAAGCGGAAAACTTGGTGATGCCGCGGAAATGCTTGGACGACACTACAGTTTGACTGGAATAGTTGAGAGAGGACATCATGATGCGACAGAGGACTTGGATCATCCGACTGCTAATTTAAATATTCAATACGGAGTATTACCGCCCTGCGGCGTATATGCCGCGAAAGCATTTGTTAATGGAAGAATACGTATTGCGGCTGTTAATATCGGTCTTTCACCTACATATAAGCGACTGGGCAAAAATAAAATCCGCATCGAGGCTCATTTTATAGATTTTTCAGATGATATTTACGGACAGACGGTGGAAGTTGAATTATTGAAATATTTGCGGGAAGAACGTTGTTTTATTTCACCTTCTGAGCTGAAAAAACAAATAGAAATAGATTTGCAGCAGATAATTAAAAGTGTTAACATAAAATAAACCAGGAGCTTGATTTTATGGACAGTAATAAAACTTATATTATAGCTGATTTTGTAAAGATACTTGATGTGCCGCGCACGACTCTGAAAGATTGGATGACACGTTATGAAGAATATATTGAATTTGAAATCAGAGGACGGCGTAAAATTTATTTTGAAAGTTCTTTGCTTGTCTTGAAAGAGATAGCGAAAATGCGTAAAAATGGTCAAGCATCTTCTGAAATCATCCTGGCGTTATCTTGTAAACACCCTGTAAATGTGGATATTGCCCATGAAATAGAAGC
>JAHOYW010000139.1 GCA_019038735.1 Victivallales bacterium
AGGGCTTGCGCACTCCAAAGCGCTCCGCGCAGAGTTTTTAGTTTCACAACAGCTTAATATTCCAGCAATAAACCTTGATGGTTTTACCAGTTCAATTATCCGTAAAAATTCTTGTTGTTTCTTAGTTAATTCTCCAATTTCTTCTTCCACCATTGGAAAAAGCCGACTTTGAATGTTAAAGTATGTCTCTGATAAATTGTTCATTGTTAGCTCTTATTTTAGCGTTTGAGATTAATATGAACTTTCTATCTGTATATTTCAACTCAATCTTAATTAAATGCTTTTGAAATTAGCTCGCTAGATTAGGCTTAGTAATGAGAAACAATGGGGATATCCATGTTGAAAATAGTTGTTTTGATTCTTTTGTCGTTTTGTGCCTCAATTAATTCCTTTGGCAATGTTGCAATATTCGGTGGTTATGGCAGCAATCTAGAGCTCAAGTCAAATGCAGATATACAAATGATTTCTGAAGATATAAATATTACCATTTTGCGCTCTGGTCTTTATTCTACAGGCACTGCTAAATGGTTTTCACAAAATAAAGCCCATTACAATTGCAGGTTCAAGCTGAAAAATTTATCTGACAAAGAAATAAGTATTCAAGTTGGATTTCCATTGGGATCTAATGAAAACTGGTACACTTTTAATAAGCGGAAAGAGTTGTATCAAGTCGAGACTATTTCGAGATTCAACTTTATTGCAGGAACAGAGAGAGGGACTTATCCAATAAAATTTTATCCTTATGATAAAAAACAGAAATACTCTTTAATTTTTCTTTGGGATATGAAATTTAAGCCCCATGAGACAATTGACTTGTTAATTACATATACTATGTCTGGATGGCAGGGATTGGGTTCTACCCAAAAGCGTCCATACACTTGGAAACCTTATAAACACAATTATCTTAGATTGCTGGAATATGGTTTATCAAATACTTTTGCTTATGTCACTACAACTGGGAAGTCATGGGCAGGAAATATAGAGAAGGCTGTTTTTACAATTAATGACTTTGAATTCGATAATATGATTACCAAAAGAGGTATTTTGGAAACTACTGAACTTGATCCATATTATGGAAAAAAGAAAAAAAGATTTAAAGATTGGGGGAACAAAATACTGAAAAGAATTGAGCCTACAGGTTGGAATAAAATCATAAACAACAAGAAGCCAGTCATACGCTGGGAATACACCAACTATGTTCCTGAGAAAAATATTGAAATAATGTATTTGCAGACAGCTGTTCCTGCCAATATTGAGCAGTTTAATTTTTTAATAGAAAAGATTAAAGCTCAGAATGAAAAATATAACCAAAACCTAGAATTTTATAAAAATTCTCCAAAACCGAAAATTCTATCAAAATCAGATATTAAAAATATTGCCGATGCAATTCTGGAATTCTATGGATTAAAAACCAACAACCCAGAGATTACAGAGTTTCTTAACAAGCAGTTTTGGTACAAGCATGGTACAAATTTAAAAATAGACAGCGAATATAAAGAGTTCTTATTGAGCAAAAGCAGATAAAATGACAAAGGTTCGTGGTAAAATATCTATATTGAAAGATTTATTGAAGCGCATGGCGCGGGATAAAATCGCCGTGTGTTGCTTGTTGATCGTTATTGCCTACGTTTTGACCGCGCTAGCTGTTGACATTTATGCCTGGAACTGCCGACGGACACAAACTGTTCCAATCTATAATCAGGAAAACATGGCATTACGTTATCAAGCGCCTTCCGCGCAACATATCACCGGAACAGACTTCATGGGACGCGATGTCTTCTTCAGAGCTACAGCGGGAATATCCACCGCGATCAAGGTCGGTGCTTTAGCATCTCTGATTTCATCATTCATTGGGGTCTTACTGGGAGCTTTCGCCGGGTACTATGGCGGTAAACTCGATAATTTTGTGGTCTGGATTTACAGCACTTTCGCCTCGATGCCGACTTTATTATTCATTTTAGCCTTTGCCCTCTTGGTATCCAAAGGATTTTTGTGCGCGCCACTAGCGAAAGCTTTTGCCGCTATCGCGACGACCTTTAATACGGATTCAGGAATGCTGGCTCTTTACATGGCAATCGGCGTAACCGGCTGGGTTACAC
>JAHOYW010000244.1 GCA_019038735.1 Victivallales bacterium
TCCCAGGTTAATTTCAATTCAACTTACCATGATACTACTTCTCCGAGAGCTTACAAGCAATCTATAACAAAACGTTTGCTGTCTCTAACTTTGACATTTACTACAGAACTTATGGAAGTTGATAAAAGTCTGGGAATGTTTCTGGACGAAAATGAACGTATAACCTTGGATGGTCTCGGAGAAAAAACCAGCGGCGGCGAGTTGCTCTTAATTCCCATCAATCCTTCTGATATGGTAGCTTACCATTTCCCCAACGCTTTGCTCATTTATGACGGGATATTTTCTTTTAATGAAAATAAAGAACATAGCTTAAAACTACAGTTTGAAGCCAGTTTCGATGAACGTGAAGTCTTATTTGAACGAATCCCGGTTGATGAAAGCTTGAGAGTAACTCTTGAAGATTCTCTCACTATCGAACCGGCGGCACTCGAACGGGCAATGACCGCATATATTGCCGACAAAATGGATATGACTGTCGATACTGATATTTTCCGGGGCGGTATCCCAATAAATATCGATGCTTGCGGAGTCGCTTTAGTTGGTCAGAAAGCACAGAATGATACTGCTAACCGCTACTATACATTTTGTATTTCCTATCGGGATAGTTCCCGCGACAAGCTAATGCAGGCAATTCATAAGCTTGCAAATCAATTCCCTTTGTATGGAGAAGAAATCAACGTAGATGGAGATGCAATAGTAATAAAAGCATTATTAAAAGATTCCATCAAATTCGATGAACAAGCTGAGGATAATGGCAAAATTAAGCATGAAGGCGAATTATCCTTGATTGCAGTCATTTGATAATGACACTATAGGGCAGGCAGAGCAGTTAATCTGTCTGCCCTTATTTTTATACAAATACTAAAAAAAGTAAGAGACTAAATCATGTTAGACAAAAAACAAGCAAAAGTTATCTTCGACGCGACAAATCAAAGTTCGGGCATGTTTGATATTTTTTATCAGATTCTTTCTGAAGCCTATTCCTCTTTAAGCAATCTTGAAGAACTGATAGGACAAGTTTTGAATATCATTAACAACACTAAGTCGGTAATGTTTCATATCAAATCAGGTTCATTATATGAATATAAGCCTCTAAAGGAATCAAAGGAAGCTCTCAAGTATGTCTATGATGTTGCTAAACAAATAGAAGGTTTAATAGATACAAAATTTCTACTCCCGCTAGCTTCAAGTTCCGACCAACCTATGCAGAAAATATGCTATAAAATGACTAAGGCTGATGAATTTGTATTAAAAACCAAGGCGAGAGTAGCGGGAGAGAAAATGTTTAATTTACAAAATAAGCTACTCAAGCAAGAGCAAAATGAAAATAATATTAAAAATAAGTTACAAGATAAATTCAGCAAAAAGTTAGCAGAAGCAACTACTAACTTCGTCAAGACCAACGCGTCAAAAACTATTGACAAGCAAACTGCAGAATTCAAAAAAAGTCTTGATAAGTGGAAAAAAACACAATTAAAAATTCTAGAAAACAAATTAAAAAACATGGTACCCAATCATGACTATTCATTTGCATTTAGAGGAAAGAATATTAAAAAAATCAGTCCTCAAACGGGGAAGCAACAAGCAAAAGAACTAGCAGAAAAAATTGTCAATCTTGTTTATAAGAAGCGTTTGAAAATCTTCGAAAAGTTCAAAAAACAACCGACAGGATGGCATACTGGCAATATAAAAAAAGCTTTTAATTACAATGGAGAGATGGAATGTGCAGACTGGACAGCATTATTTTATTCAGGATTGGAAAAACCCATTGAAGAATATTATAGCGTTAATTTAAATTCTTTCCGTGTCGAATGGCGTAGATATCCGCCTTGCTTTTATCATCAAGGTGAACATAGTTATATTAGAATTGTTGGCACTAGTGGCTATTTGGTGATAGACCCATGGGCATCTGGCGGAGAAAAAATTGTACCCAAAAAAGAAAGAAGTGCAAGTGCTACTGGTGTAAAAAACAATATTTACGAGGATGAACAAGGGAAACCGTTTGCATATCCTAAAGAGTATGTAGAAAATTTTGTGTAAATGGTCAAACGTAGTACATTATAAACACA
>JAHOYW010000334.1 GCA_019038735.1 Victivallales bacterium
AATCACGGGTGATGAAGTATCATTTCTATGAAGGTGAAAAATTTCCAGCTGGGAAAATTCTAGCACAATTGGATAAAAGTGTTTACAAACAAGGTTTGCTTAAGATAGAAGCCAGTTTGAAAGAAGCTAAAGCTAATTTAACCTTTGCCGACAAAAATGCTAAGCGAGCCAAAGAAGTATTTAAAAAAGGAATGCTTGGGCATACTGAAATGGAAAAAGCGGAACTTGAAGCGGAAATTGCTGATGCTAAATATCTTTCCGCGAAAGCTAGTTATATTGTTGCTAAACGTGAGCTTACCTTATGTGATATTGCCGCTCCTTTCGATGGACGTCTAGTGGAGAGACTTGTAAATGAATATGAATATGTCCGTACTGGACAGCCTTTGATGAAAATCATTGATGACAATCAACTCCTTGCGGTAATGCACTTGCCTTCAAGCGAGAAGAACAAAATCAAGCTGGGTCAGCCGATGAAAATAAAGGTTGATGAAACTAAAACAGTTCATAAAGGTAAAATTTATAAAATATCTGGAGTTATTGATCCTGGAAGCAGAACTTTTGAAATAAAAGTGTTGCTTGATAATAGAAAAGCTTTGTTAAGTGCTGGAATGTCCGGCGTATTACAGAAAAATAAAGATAAAAAAATTACTGAAGGTAAAAAATAATGCCAGGGGAAAAAGATTTACAAAAAGAGCTGCTTAAAGCACGGGGTAAATTGAATGCTTTGTCAGCGGTGTTGCGTCTGGGGCATGAATCTTTTGAAAAAAAGGGCTTGATCCAATGGGGCAGTCATGTCGTAAATAACAGTGTTTTGGCGGTTCCATACAGCCGTTCTGCTTTAATTGATTTTCGTGGTTTAAGCATGAAAATACTGGCAATCAGTAACCAGCCGGACATCAATCATAATAGCGAATACGCCATCAATTTATTATATCTCGGACGGGCTTTGAAAAATCTTTCCCGCGCAGTTGTAGTTGACGAGGAATTTCTCAAAAACCAGGAAATGGAACAGCGTTGTTTTGAGGGCTTGGAATATTTCATGGGAACTTCCAAAGCTCTGATGGCTATGCCGATAATCCCGCCTGATTCAGCGGAAACAAATGAAGAACTTCTAGTGTGGGTCGTTGAATTTGAAAATAAACGCTCAGCCGCTGCGGCGTCGGCTTTACTGCCTTTGCTTTGCCGACATTATTCAGAATCACTCCAATATGCTTTGAGCAATCGTAAAAAAACGGTATTTCACGCTCTTACTAATAAACGGGCATTCTTCAAGCCGTCTCGCGTCATCCTCGCTTTACTTTTTATATTTGTAATATGTTTATTTACGGTAAAAGTCAGGGAAAATATTGCTTCTGAAGCTGAGATCATACCGGAGGTAGAACATATTTATTATGCTCCCTTTGACGGTATAATAGATAATTGTTTTAAAAATAAAAATGGGATGATTGTCAAGAAAGACAAAGCGATTCTCAAATACGATAATGAAGAACTTGCGTTCAGGCTCCTTGCCGCGCAGAATGAATATAATAAAATCAAGGCAAAATTGGATTTGATTCAAAACGAATCATTCAATGATATTTCTAAACGTGGTCAGGTAAAATTATTGATGCTGCAAAAAGAACGTGCCGCAATTGATATAGCAAGAAACCGCTGGCAATTGCGGAAAAGCGAGATGAAAGCTGAAATATCCGGTACTCTGGACATCGGTGATGCCGATAAATTTGCCGGGCGTGCAGTTCGTGCCGGAGAAAAATTATTTGAAATAGTTTCTACCAAAGAACTGATTGCTTTAGTATATTTGAATGAGGCTAACGCATCAGTATATACTGATGACAGCATTATTACTTTATATCTGCATAACAGTCCTGAAACTCCAATAGAATGCAAAGTACAAAGAATCAGCCCCAAGCCGGTTCTGACTGAAAAGAGGAAGTTTTGTTATTTGATACGCCTGAAAATGCTGAATTATCCAAGTGATATAATCTGTGGTCAACGCGGAATCGCGCGTATTTCAGGTCCCCGGATTCGACTGGGCTATTATTTGTTCCGTAACATAGTATTG